>CAZBJQ010000007.1:0-40393 GCA_964492235.1 uncultured Anaerolineaceae bacterium
AGGGTTGACATGGTGAGTTGGCCCTCGATCGTCTGGCGGCAAGGTGCAGTCGACCGTTCGCCACTGCGCCCCGCCGTACTAGGTATGAAACAGGCGCGGGACACCTCCCCGCTGAGGCCCCTCGACTGTCCATCCATCTGTTGCTGAGAGCATGTCGCCCCTACCTCTGAAGGCAAGGAGCTCGACCTCGGGTCCCGACCCACCCGTGGCGGTTGGCGGCGCGACGGAGCTCAGCTACGCTGACGTGGCTGTTAGTGAACCATCTACCGCCGTCGGCGGTGGGAGGTGAGTAGGAGTCGAGGTTCTGCTCGGCGGAAGTGACGTGGAGCTCGGGCTTGTCAGAGGGGGGGCAGGCAGGCGTGCACAGGCCGTGATCAGAGGCAGAAGGAGGGAAAGGAACAGCACGCTCACATGGCCAACGGGCCGGTGCTGGGCGTTCACCTGCGCCCCTCCTCAGCATTCGATCGGAAGTCCAGGTGCGTGGGCGCCGCCCACATCCTGCCCGGATTGCCTGTGATGGGCGAGAGGCACCAGCCTCTCCTCGCATGTTCTGCCGGCCCAAGCCGCGAGCGTCAGCTGGCGCCGTGCAGCCCCCAGCGGTCGCGAACCTGCCGCTCCACCGGCGCGAACACCATCCGGTCGACCACCAGCCCGATGGCGATAATCAGTACCATCACCGCGATGACCTGACTCATGTTGTTCAACTCACGACCCATAGCCAGCGCTTGGCCGAGCCCCAGGCTGATGTAGAGTAGCTCGCCCGCCATCAGGGAGCGCCAGGCAAACGACCACCCTAGCTTCATCCCAGAGATGATGCTGGGCAGGGCCGCCGGAAGGACAACATGCGTGTACAGGGTGAGGCCTTCGGCGCCCATCGTGCGGGCGGCGCGCAGATAGAGCGGCGGCGTATTCCGCACGCCGTCGGCCGTCGAGAGCGTGATCGAGAGCAGCGCACCCATAACCACCACGAACAGGATCGCCTCCTCGCCCAGCCCAAACCAGAGCAGCGCCAGCGGGAGCCAGCAGATGCTGGGTAGCGCCTGGAGCCCCATGACCAATGGTCCGAGCGTGGCCTGCATCAGGCGGCTGCGACCGAGGAGCAGCCCGAGCGGAATCCCGATCAGGATGGAAAATCCGTATCCCACGAGGATCCGACGCAGACTGGTGCCGATGGCAAGCAGGAACGTGCCGTTGGAGAACCCCTTGACCAGGGCATCAACGACGGACGACGGTGAAGGAAAGACATAAGGAGGCCAGAGCTGAAGGCGGTACAGTATCTCCCAGGCGAGGATCAACGCCAGGAAGAACAGCAGGCTAGTCTGCCAGCCGCGCATACCGCTCCTCCCGCTCCTTGTCGACCTCGACTCGCAGCTCGTTATGGATCTCGCGTGCCGCATCGACCAGTGCATGATCTTCCATCGACCTCGGTCGAGGCAAGTGGAAGGCATACTCGCGCTTAATGGTTCCCGGTCGGGCGGTCATCAGCAGCACCCGGTCGCCAAGCACGAGCGCCTCGCGCACGTTGTGCGTCACGAAGATGATCGTCTTGTGCGTCCGTTCCCAGATGTCCTGAAGCTCGATGTGCAGATTGTCACGGGTCTGCGCGTCCAGGGCGGCGAAGGGCTCGTCCATCAGCAGGACTTGAGGTTCCATTGCCAGGGCCCGCGCCAGCGCCGCTCGCTGTTTCATGCCGCCGGACAACTCGTGGACGTAGGCTTTCTGAAAACGATCCAACCGGACCAGGCGCAGGTACTCCATCGCCTTGTCGCGGCGCTTGCCCCTGGCCATTCCCGCCACCTGCAATCCGAAGGCGGCGTTGTCGCGCACGTTGAGCCAGGGGAAGAGGGCCGCCTCCTGGAAAATCACCACCCGATCGCTGCCGGGCTTGGTCAGCGGAAGCGCGTCGCCCAGGACCTGCCCGCTGTCGGCAGATTCTAGTCCGGCGATGATGTTCAGCATCGTCGACTTACCGCAGCCGGAAGGCCCCAGGAGACAGACGAACTCCCCGGAGGCGACCTCGAAGGTTACCCCGTCCAGCGCCTGGGTGACTCCCCTCCGGGTGCGGAAGGACTTGCCTACGCTCTGGGCTCTAAGCCGCATGGCGCACCTGAGTGGCTATCCTGCACCTCGCCGGATCCGCGGGCCTGCTATTCTACCCGTTCCAGGTTGCGCTCGGCCAGGACTTCGTTCAGCAGGTCCAGGGCGTAGATCCCTTCCAGGTCGGGTTCTTCATCCAGGAAACCGGCCTGATAGGCAGCCATGGCCGACTGGCGGAGTGAGGGAGACACAGGGTCATATGTGACGCGCATCCGGCTCCAAGCGCTGTCCAGGACCTCGGGTGGCAGAGGCTGGCCCGTGATTTCGCCGATTGCCTGATTGAGCACTTGCTTGGCTTCTTCCGGGTTGGCTACGATCCATTGGGTCACCTCGACGTGTGCGTTCAACCAGGCTTTGACCAGGTCCGGGTGCTGCTCGAGGAACGGTGTGCTGACGATGATCATGGCGGTGGTGAAGTCGCCGCCGGGCCACAGGTCGCGCTCGTCCAAGAACAACTTGCCCTTGCCCTCGACGATCAGCCGGCTGGCCCAGGGCTCAGGCACCCAGGCCCCATCGATCGAGCCCAGCCGGAAGAGGTTCAGGATCTCGGGATTCGCCGTCGGCACGATCTGGACATCGCCGCCGTTCTCAAGCGTCTCAAGGCCGTGGTCCGCAAGATAGGCCCGCAGGGCAACATCCTGGGTGTTTCCCAATTGGGGTGTGGCGATGCGCTTGCCGGCCAGGTCCTCCGGGGCGTCGATGCCGGCCTCCGGTCGAACGATGAGGGAGGCGCCGCCGCTGGTGGCACCAGCCACGATGCGCAGGGCCTCGCCGCCGCTGCGGACATAGCCGTTGACGGCTGGATTGGGTCCGATGTAGCTCAGATCCAGTTCGCCGGCAAACATGGCCTCAATGACTGAGGGTCCGGCATTGAATGTCGTCGGTTCGATGCTGACTTGATCACCCAATGCTTGCTGGAAGTCACCGCGGGCCATCCCAATCAGCGCCTGGCTGTGGGTGACATTGGGGAAGTAGCCGACGCGGATGGTTGCCGGCTCTCCCGCCCTTGTGCCGCCGCCTCCGGCGCAGCCCGTGAGGACCAGTGCCCCGAACAGAAGCAGCCAGGATCGCTGCGACCGATCCCGGAGATAGGCTCGCCTGGAAGTGTGACTACCACGATTCATGTGACATGCCTCCTCAAGTGGATTCGATTCAACGACCGGATCGGCCAGACTTGGCCTTAACCACATCGGCCAGCGTCGTGTGGTCGACCACGTCCACAATCGCTTGCCGCACGGGTGACATCGCCAGCCGCAGCAAGCAGCCCGACTCGTCGGGGCAAGAACAGGCTTGATAGTCAATATGGCTGAGGCAACGGACCGGTGCCAGGCGGCCATCGAGGATCCGGATGACCTCACCCAATGTGATCTTCTCCGCCGGCCTTCCCAAGGTGTACCCGCCCCCAGTTCCCACCTGACTGTGGACGACGCCGGCGGTCCGCAGCGAGAGGAAGATCTGCTCAAGGAACTTGTGCGGCAGGTGGTTACGCTGGGCCAGGTCCCGCAAAGGAATGGGCGTTTCGGTTGCGGTCTTCGCCAAGTCCAGCAGGGCGCGCAGCCCGTACTCCGAGCGTTTGGACAGGTTCATGGGCGTGATTTCCTAGCTAATCTATAGGAATACCAGGGAATAGAATACCCCGGCCTTTCGGTGGCGTCAAGACCCAAAACCCCGCCGGAATCGAGGTGGTGGTCGTAGCGGGAGCTCCAGTCGGCAGGAGCAGGTCAGCGCGTAAGGGTGCATAGGGGTCCAGAAGCGCATCAAGTTTGACCGAGCGATTCGCTTGTGATAAACTGAACCCACTTCCACCAATTCGCCCGGTCCCAAGTGGTAACACACCGGGCATCCCCTTGCACGAGGGTCTGTTGCCGTCGGACTTCCTGCCCATCGCCGTACTGCTCATTCTGGCAACAGGCGTCGCCTTCCTTGTGGTCGCGATCGGTCACCTGTTCGGTCCTCGCCGACCGACGGCGCGCAAGGGCCAGACCTACGAATCGGGCATGACACCGTATGGGCCCGGGCAGAGGCGGGTGCCGGTCCGCTTCTACCTGGTCGCTGTTCTCTTCATCCTCTTCGACATCGAGACCGTCTTCCTGCTTCCCTGGGCGGTCGTCATGCGCCAAGCGCGCCTGGCCGGGCTGGTGCAGATGGGCTTGTTCGTGCTAATCCTGACGATTGGTTTCATTTACGCTTGGAAAAAGGGAGCGCTGGAATGGGAGTAGAGCAGAAACTGGGAAACATGGGGGCGGTCACGACCACGCTTGAGCAGGCCGTCAACTGGAGTCGGACCAATGCCATGTGGCCGATGTTGTTTGGTCTGGCGTGCTGCGCCATCGAGATGATGAGCGCCCAAGCGGCCGACTACGACTTGAGCCGCTTCGGGATGGAATTGATGCGCCCCAGCCCGCGCCAAAGCGATTTGATGATCGTCGCCGGCCGCGTCAGCCGCAAGATGGCCCCGGTGCTGCGGCGCCTGTACGACCAGATGCCGGACCCGAAATGGGTGATTGCGATGGGGGACTGTTGCTCATGCGGCGGTGTCTTCAACAACTACGCCATCGTCCAGGGCGTCGATGAGATCGTCCCGGTGGACGTGTACGTGGCCGGCTGCCCGCCGCGCCCGGAGGGACTGATCCATGGGATCATCACCCTGCATGAGAAGGTCAAGGGCGAGAAGCTGAAGGACTACGCCTGAGTGCGCCGGGCGCCTCAGACGCGGGGGCGGGCCCGAGACGGCGGATAGGGAAGAGACAGGAATGGACATCGAGTCGGTCGTCACACAGATGCAGGCCGAGCTTGGCCAGGCTTTGGACCGCGTCGAGCGTTTCCAGGGCGAGACCAATCTGGTGGTCTCTCCGGACAAGGTGCTCACGGCCTGTCAGTTGCTGCGCGAGCAGCACGGCTTCGACCTGCTGATCGCGCTGACGGCGGTCGACTACTGGCCGAGCGAACCTCGTTTCGCGCTGGTCTACAAGCTGTACAGCACGGTTTCTAACATATCCATCGGTTTGCGTCTGCCCGTGCACGGCCAGTCGGCGGAGGTGCCGACCCTGGAGAACCTGTTTCCGAACGCCAACTGGCATGAGCGTGAGATCTATGACATGTTCGGCGTGCGCTTTGCCGGGCACTCCGACCTGCGACGCATCCTGATGCCCCACGATTGGGAGGGGCACCCGCTGCGCAAGGACTATCCGCTCGGTTACGAAGAAGTCCAGTACACCTTCAATTTCGACGAGATCGACCGTCGCAAACCCTACGCCAAGGAGTAGCCGAGAGTCCCTCCCGGGAGCCCCCGATGGCACCGCAGGCAATGGAAGTCTCCTTCGATGAATTGAAGCACCTGGTCTCGAGCCGCGCCATCGAGGGCGACACGCTGCTGCTGAATATGGGGCCGCAGCACCCGAGCACCCACGGGGTGCTGCGCCTCCTGCTCGAGCTCGAAGGCGAGACGGTCGTCAATTGCATCCCCGACATCGGTTTCCTCCACACCGGCATCGAGAAGAACATGGAGGCCAAGAACTACCTCCAGGCGCTGGTGATGACCGATCGCATGGATTACCTGAACAACATCGGCAACAACCTGGTGTATTGCCTGGCCATCGAGAAGCTGGTTGGCCTGGATGTGCCACCCAGGGCCCAGGCCGTGCGTGTCCTCCTGACCGAGCTGCAGCGCATCGCCTCCCATCTTGTCTGGCTTGCCACGTCAAGTCTCGACTTGGCGGCGATGTCGATGTTCCTGTACTGCTTCCGCGAGCGGGAGATCATCCTCGACATCTTCGAGATGTGCTCGGGGCAGCGGATGATGACTTCTTACATCCGCCCCGGCGGAATCTGGCGCGATCTGCCGGCGGGATTCGAGCAGGCGGTACGCCAATTCCTCAAGATGTTTCCGCGGCGCATCCAGCAGTATGAGTCGCTGCTGACTAAGAACCCGCTGTTTGTCGATCGCACCAAGCAGATCGGCGTGCTGACCGCCGCCCAGGCGATTCCGTTGGGCGTGACCGGGCCGATGCTGCGCGCGGCGGGCGTCGGCCTCGACCTGCGCAAGGCAAAACCGTACTCGGGCTACGAGCAATACGACTTCGAGGTGCCGACGGCGACGGGGGGCGATAACTACGACCGTTATTTGGTGCGGGTGGAGGAGATGCGGCAGTCGCTGCGCATCGTTGAGCAGGCCCTCAACCATCTGCCGAAAGGGCCGTTTATCAGCGACAACCGCAAGTTTGTGCCTCCGCCGCGAGCTGAGCTCAGCACGAGCATGGAAGCCGTCATCCATCATTTCAAGCTGTGGACGGAGGGCTTCTCGGCGCCGAAGGCCAATGTGTTTGTGCCGGTGGAGTCGCCGCGCGGTTTCCTCGGCTGCTATCTCGAAGGGGACGGCGGGCCGAAGCCGTATCGGGTCCACTTTCGCACCCCAACCTTCGCCCACCTGCAAGCCCTGCCGGTGATGACCCGCGGCCATTTCGTCGCCGACCTGGTGGCGATCATCGGGAGTATCGATATCGTCCTCGGTGACGCCGACCGCTAGGATCGTGGTGCGCCGACGACAGGTCAGGAGCCCGTTCTTGCTGAAGGAAAAGTACCCGAAGGAGATTGAGCAGATCCTGGCCAACTACCCGGCCGAGCACAAGCGCTCGGCGGTGATGCCTTTGCTCTACCTGGCGCAGCGCGACACCGGTTATGTCACGCGACAGGCCATGGAAGAAGTCGGCCAGCTCATCGGCCTTGAGCCGACGCAGGTCGGCTCACTGGTCGGATTCTACACGCTGTACCACGACGAACCGCAGGGCAAGAATCGGGTGCAGGTATGCACCGATCTGCCGTGCGCGCTGAAAGGGGCCGATGCCTTCGCCGAAGAGCTCTGCCGCAATCTCGGCATTCGCCTCGGGGAGACGACGGCTGACGGCGTCATCACCGTTGAGGCGGTCATGTGTCTGGCAGGCTGTGACCGGGCGCCGCTGTTCCAGCTGCAGACACCCGAGGGGATCCACTATCACGAGAACCAGACGGTCGCGACGGCGCTGGCATTGATCGAGACACTCCGGCAGCAGGCAACCCGTGGCTGAGCTCCTGCTGCTCCGCCATCGGGACTTCCCGGACATTGGGGACCTGCAAGGCTACCAGTCCCATGGCGGGTTCGAAGGCCTGCGAAAGGCAGTCACGACGATGACGCCGCTGCAGGTCGTCGATCTGGTCAAGGCCTCCGGTCTACGTGGTCGCGGCGGCGCCGGGTTCCCCACCGGCGCCAAGTGGGGCTTCCTTTCTCCCGGCGTGTTCCCGCGCTACGTCGTCGCCAACGCCGACGAGTCGGAGCCGGGAACCTTTAAGGACCGGGAGCTGATGGAGCGCAACCCCTATCAGTTCCTGGAGGGGGTGGCGATCTGTGCCTATGCCGCCCAGGCCAACCTGGCTTATGTGTACTGCCGGGGGGAGTTCTGGGATCTGGCCGAGCAGCTGGAGGGCCATCTCGCCCGACTGCGGGGTGCCGGCCTGCTGGGCGCCAGCTTGTTTGGCTCGGAGACTGAGATTGACATCCGCCTCCACCTGGGGGCCGGTGCCTACATCTGTGGTGAAGAGACGGCGTTGCTGGAATCGTTGGAGGGCAAGCTCGGCCAGCCCCGGCTGCGACCGCCGTTCCCTGCGGCCAAGGGTCTGTACGGCCAGCCGACCGTGGTCAACAACGTCGAGACGCTGGCCAACCTGCCATTGATCCTTACCCACGGCGCCGAGTGGTACCGGGGATTCGGGACCGAGAAGAGCCCCGGCACGAAGGTATTCAGCCTTTCCGGCCATGTCGTCCGTCCCGGCAACTACGAGCTCCCGCTGGGCAGCACCTTCCGCGAGCTGATCTACGCCCACGGCGGGGGCGTCCCGGGCGGCAAGAAAGTCAAAGCCATCATGCCCGCCGGGGCCTCGTCCTCCATCTTGCCGGGGACCGATGCCATCCTGGATACGGCGATGGATTACGAAGCGGTGGCGGCCGCCGGCTCAGCGCTGGGATCGGCCTCGGTCATTGTGATGGACGAGACGGTCGATCTGACCTGGGTCCTGAAGAAGACGTGTGAGTTCTTCAATCACGAGTCGTGCGGCAAGTGCACCCCGTGCCGTGAAGGCACATACTGGATGCTGCATGCCATTGAACGCATCGATCACACTCAAAATGCGGGAGCCGAGGTTGCCTTGCTGCATTCGGTGGCGGAGGGGATGCAGGGCAAGTGCCTGTGTGCGCTGGGTGAGTTCTCCACCATGCCCGTGGTCACCGGCATCGACCGCTTCCGGCCGGATTTCGAACCGCGCGCGCGGGACAGGCGATGAACAGCGGGCTGGTGTCGCTCACCATAGATGGCAAGGCCGTCCAGGTGAAGGCCGGGACGCTCTTGGTGGATGCCGCCAAGCAAGCTGGTATCGAGATCCCCGTCTTCTGCTATCACCCGAAGATGTCTCCGGTCGGCATGTGCCGCATGTGCCTGGTCGAGATCGGGCGTGCCCAACGAGATCGGGCGACAGGGGAGACCGTTCGTGATGACAAGGGCGCTCCCGTGATCTCGTTCAGCGGGAAGCTCGAAACCGCCTGCACCACCCCGGTCGAGCAAGGTTCGGTCGTTCATGTGGGGAGCGTACTGGCCGTGGAAGGGCGTCGGCAGATCGTCGAGTACCTTCTGACCTCCCACCCGCTGGACTGCCCGATCTGCGACAAGGGCGGCGAGTGCCCGCTGCAGAATCTGACGATGGCCCACGGGCCAGGCAAGAGCCGATTTGTTTTCGATGACAAGATACGGCTCGGCAAGCGTGTGCCGCTCGGGGAGCTGATCTACCTCGACCGGGAACGCTGCATCCAGTGTGCTCGCTGCGTGCGCTACCAGGAGGAGCTGGTCGACGATCCGGTGATCGGCTTCTACGAGCGCGGTCGAAATCTCGAAATCGTGACCTTCTCGGATCCCGGATTCGACTCTTACTTCTCCGGCAACACAACTGATATTTGCCCGGTCGGTGCCTTGACGACCGCCGATTTCCGTTTCGGCGCCCGTCCCTGGGAGCTGAGCGTCGGCGCCTCGATCTGCCCCCACTGCCCCGTCGGCTGCAATCTGATGGTCCATTCCCGTCGGGAGGCGATGAGCGGCGGCAAGGTTGTTGTCAAGCGGGTCATGCCGCGTCAGAACGAGAGCGTCAACGAGATATGGCTCTGCGACAAGGGCAGGTTCGGCTACGCCTTCGCCGCCAGCCCCGAGCGGATTGCCCTGCCGATGGTGCGAAAGCACGGGACGCTGGTCAAGACCACCTGGGAAGAGGCGCTGGCGGCCATCGCGCAGGGGCTGCGTCCGGCCGGAAAGGACCTGCTGGGCCTAGCCGGGGGGCGGGCCTCCAACGAGGATCTGTTCAACTTCCGCAAGATGATCGAGCGCCTCGAAGGACAGGCGTTCCTGGACGAGGACATGCCCGGGGGAGAGTGGACCGGACTCGGGCCCGAATCCGATCTGGGACAGCTGGGGCCACAGGATGCCGTGCTCGTCCTGGCGTCGGACCTGCACGAGGAAGCCCCGATCTGGTGGCTCCGGCTGAAGCAGGCGGCCGAACGTGGCGCCACCTTGATCGTCGCCAACCTGCGTCCGACCCGCTTGGACAAGCACGCCAGCCTTGTGCTCCGCTACAGGCTTGGCGAGGCGGGGGAAACGACGCGGGCGCTGCAAGACCCTGCCAAGGGACGGGGCGGGAGCGAGGCAAGGGCCGCGGCGCAGGCACTAGCGCAGGCGTCCAACGTCGTGGTGTTCTACGGCCGGGAGGGCCTGAGCCGAACGGAGTGCCAGGCGGTTGCGCAATCGTGGGCTGGCTGGCTGGCAGAAGCCGGGCGCAGCGGCAAGAGGAACAACGGCCTGATTGCGGTTTGGCCCCGCAGCAACACGCAGGGCGCCTGGGACATGGGCCTGCGGCCCGCGCCGGACGGACTGCAAGCGGCACTGCTTGACAAGCACTTCGCCTACATCATGGCGTGTGATCCCGTCGGCGACAACCCGAAACTGGCACAGGCCTTCCGCCAGCTCGACTTCGTCGTTGTTCAGGATCTCTTCTTGACACCAACGGCCGGCCTGGCAGACGTGGTCCTGCCGGCCCAGTCCTTCCTCGAGCGAGAAGGCTCGATGACATCGGGCGAGAGGCGTGTGCAGCGCTTCTACCCTGTAGTACCGGCGATCGGAGAGAGTCGCCCCGACTGGAAGATCGTGGCTGACGTCAGCCAAGCGATCGGCGCCTTGCTCGAGGGCCGATCTGCGTCTGGGGTGCTGCAGCTCGTGTCTAGAGATGTCGTCGCCTATGCCGATGTCAGTTACCAGAGCATGGCGCGGGCGGTGGTGGAGTGGCCCCCGGTGGGGGACTCGGATATGTATTTCGGCGGGACGGCCTACAAGAATCGGCAGGGAGGGGGCGTGCAGTTGCCGCGGGCCCTCACGCCGGGGGATCTGGCGCCATCTGGCATCGACGCCGTCGAGCGGCCGCACCCCGAGGCGCTGGTGCTGGTCCCTGTCACTCGCCTGTACGATCAAGGCACGACGCTTCGGCCGTCGACACTTCTCACCGGCCGGATGGCCGTGCCCTGCCTGGAGCTCAACCCCGACGACGCCGAGCGGATGGGCTTGACACCCGGCGCCACAATCGGCTTGGCGTGGGATGGCGCCGCCGTCGAGATCGCCGTCCGGGTTTCGCCGGCAGTGCCGCCTGGGCTGGCGCTCGTCCCGCGCGGCGTGGGTTTGCCGCTCGACGGCCCGATGGCGGCCCACTTCCCATTGCAGGAGGCACAGGCGTGAGCGTGGGCTTGGCCGTCCTGGCGGAGTGGGTCGGCAAGTCGCTGATTCTGATCGTGATGCTGCTGGCGGGTTTCGCTTACCTGACCTTCTTCGAGCGGCGCGTGCTGGCAAAGATGCAGGTGCGAATCGGCCCGAACCGGGCGGGCCCGATGGGCATCCTGCAGCCGATTGCCGACGGGGTCAAGCTGATCTTCAAGGAGGAGTTGATTCCCGACAAAGCCGACAAGGTCGTCTTCGTCCTGGCTCCGGTGATCACCGTCATCCCGGCGCTGATCATCCTGGCCGTGGTGCCGTTCGGGCCCCCGATGGTGATCAGCGGACGGGTGATCCACCTGGGATTGGCCGACGGGCTCAACGTTGGGGTGTTGTACATCATGGCGGTGGCCTCGGTGGCGGTCTACGGCATCACCCTGGCCGGCTGGTCTTCCAACAACAAGTACGCCCTGATGGGCGGGATGCGGTCTTCGGCGCAAATGGTTAGCTATGAGATTGCCCTTGGGCTGTCGTTCATCGGCCCGATCCTGCTGGCTAACTCGATGAGCATGCGCTCGATCGTGGAGGCCCAACGGGCTTGGTGGTTTATCATCGCCCAGCCCATCGGCTTTCTGGTCTTCTTGGTCGCCACCGTGGCCGAAGTCAACCGGGCCCCGTTTGACATGCCGGAGGCCGAGCAAGAGCTGGCTGCCGGTTACCATGTCGAGTACTCAGGGATGAAGTTCGCCCTGCTGTTCATGGCCGAATACGACAAGATGATTGCCGTGGCCGCCATCGGCGCCTCCTTGTTCCTGGGCGGCTACTGGGGGCCGTTCGTGGACCAGTATCCCCTGCTGGGGCCGGCCTACTTGTTCCTCAAGGTCGTGGCGATTCTGTTCCTGATGATCTGGATGCGGGCGACCCTGCCGCGTCTCCGCTACGATCGATTGATGGCCTTCGGCTGGAAGGTGATGCTGCCCCTGGCGTTGGTAAACGTCGTGTTGACTGCGTTGCTGGTTACGGTGATGGGAGGTTAGGCGTGTTTGCGGTCGAGCTTGCGCGCGGGATGTGGACGACGCTTCGGAGCATGTTCGAGCGTCCGGTAACGTATCAGTATCCGGAGGTGAAGCGGCCGGTTCGGGAGCGGTTCCGCGGCCGCCACGCTCTGAAGCGCTATGAGAACGGACTGGAGAAGTGCATCGGTTGCGCCCTGTGTGCTGCGGCCTGCCCGGCGGACGCCATCTTCGTCGAGGCCTCGGAGAACACCGACGCCGCCCGCTTCTCGCCGGGCGAGCGCTATGCCAGCACCTACGAGATCAACATGCTGCGTTGTATCTTCTGCGGCTATTGTGAGGATGCCTGCCCGACCGAAGCCATCGTGCTTGAGCACAACTACGAGCTTTCCTTCACCACGCGGCGGCAGGCGCTGTACACCAGGGAGATGCTGCTGGACCCGGCCCCGGAGGGCGGAAATCCGACGCCGATGCCGGTTGCGCCCGGCGCCTTCCAGCGTGCGATCCCGGAAATGAAGAATCCAGACTGAGGGGGGAGTGATGTCGGGCAGGAAGAATGGCAGGCGAGATGACGCGTGATCTGGTGCTTTTCTTCATCCTGGCCGTGATCGGAATCGCCACGGCGGCGAGCGTCATCCTGAGCCGGAATGCGGTGTATTCGGCGGTCTTCCTCGTCCTGAACCTGGCGACGGTGGCCTTCTTCTACATCTTGCTCTACGCCTCCTTCATCGCCATGATCCAGCTGGCCGTCTACGCCGGAGCCATCGTCGTGCTGTTCCTGTTTGTGATCATGCTGCTGGGGGCGGATCGGGGAGAGAGCGGCACCACGTTGCAGTGGCAGCGGCCACTGGCCGTCGTCATGGGTGTGGTCCTGGTTGGTCTGATGTTCTACGTCTTCACGGCGGCGGCTCCGTATCCGTCAGCGGCAGCAGCCGAGCTGCCGCCCGGTTTTGGCGGGCCGGAGGCCGTCGGCAGACTGCTGTTCAGCCACTACGTTGTCCCGCTCGAAGTGACTTCGGTGCTGCTGCTGGCGGCGATGGTCGGGGCGATCGTGCTCACGCGCGCCGAGCGTGGGGCGCGCAAGGAGAAGCGATGAACGTCCCGGTCATGTACGTTATTGCCCTGGCCGCCATTGTCTTCACGATCGGTGTGGTTGGGGTATTGATTCGGCGGAACGCGATCGTCGCCTTCATGTCCGTGGAGCTGATGCTCAACTCCGCCAACCTGGCGTTGATCGCCTTCGCTCGCGCCATCCCCGGGGGGGATGGGCACGTGATCGTGTTCTTTGTGATCGCGGTCGCGGCCGCCGAGGTAGCGGTCGGACTGGCGCTGATTGTCGACATCTTCAAGCTCCGCCACAGCATCGATGTCGACCAGATGAACAGCCTGAGAGGGTAGGCACGGGATGCGGCCTGGGTTGATGCAGAAGGTGAAGGACTGGCATGTCGCCGAGTGAAGCCGCAGCCGGAGCTGGTCTTTTCCGGCTGGCACCGCTGGTCATCCTGTTACCCCTTCTGGGGATGCTGGTGAATTTGGCGATCGGCCGCAGGCGCAGCGAGCGTTTCGTCGGACTGCTGGCGTCGTCGGCCATCGCCCTGGCGTTCGTCGTATCCCTGACGCAGTTTATCGCCCTGCTTGGCCGGCCCGAGGGCGCGACGGTGGTCCTTACGCCATGGATTCACATTGGCAGTTTCCGGGTGGATTGGGCGCTGCAGGTCGACACCCTCTCGGTGACCATGATGTTGATGGTCACCGGCGTAAGTACGCTGATCCACATCTTCGCCGCTGGATACATGCACGAAGACGTCCGGTTGAACGCCGATCCTGGCAGGTTCACCCGGTTCTTCGTGTATTTCAACCTGTTCGTGGCTTCGATGATGATCCTGGTCACCGCCGACAACTTCGCCATGATGTTCGTTGGCTGGGAAGGCGTCGGGCTGTGCTCGTACCTCTTGATTGGCTTCTGGTACGAGAAAGGCGCCGAAGGGATCGGCAACGCCCTGGCCGGGAAGAAGGCCTTCATCGCCAACCGGATCGGCGACTTCGGTTTCATGCTTGCCATGTTCCTTACGTTCTGGGTGTTCGGTACCCTCAACTTCAATGACGTGTTCCACAAGGCGGAAGAGATGGGGCCCGCCGCCGGGGTCGTCGCCACCCTGATCACCCTCTTCCTCCTGCTGGGCGTGACGGGGAAATCCGCTCAGCTCCCACTGTATGTCTGGCTGCCGGATGCCATGGCCGGCCCGACGCCGGTTTCGGCACTGATCCATGCTGCCACCATGGTCACGGCCGGCGTCTACCTGATCGTCCGCAACCATGTCTTGTTCGACTTGGCGCCGCTCTCGGCTGGCCTGACGGCGGCGGTCGGCGCAGGGACGGCCTTGTTTGCGGCGACGATCGCCGTCGGGCAGTACGACATCAAGAAAGTCCTGGCCTACTCCACGATCAGCCAGCTGGGATTCATGGTGGCGGCAGCCGGACTGGGGGCCTATGCCGCCTCGATGTTCCATCTCGTGGCGCACGCTTTCTTCAAAGCCTTGCTGTTCCTTGCCGCCGGGTCGGTGATCCTGGGCGTTGAGCACGGACATCATGCTCTGGCCCATCCTGCGCGGGCAGGATCCCACAGCGAAGAGCCGTTCGACCCGCAAGACATGCGCAACATGGGTGCCCTGGGGAAACGCATGCCGGTGACCTTCGCCGTGTTCCTGATTGGCAGCCTGGCCCTGGCCGGAATTCCGCCGCTGGCCGGATTCTTCTCCAAGGACGAGATCGCCACCGACGCCTTCCTGGAGAGCCGGGCGATTTGGGTTGCACTCACCCTGGCCGCGCTGCTGACCGCCTTCTATGTCGGGCGCCAGCTGCTGATGGTGTTCTTTGGCAAAGGCCGATCGGCTCCGGCTGAACATGCCACGGAGAACCGGCTCATCATTACGGGCCCACTCATGGCGCTGGCCGTGCTGACCGTGATCGGCGGGTTGTTGAATCCCCCCGGCCTGCATTTCCTGACGGGGTGGTTGAGCGAGACCCTGGCGCATATCCATCCCACTGAGTTCAACCTGCTGGTGGCCGGCATCGCCACCTCGTTGGCGATCCTGGGACTGTTCCTGGCATGGCTGGCCTACGGCCGCAGGTCCCTGACCGCCGGGCAGCAGGATCCGCTCAAGCGGCTGCTGGGGCCGGTGTTCTCCGGGATGGAGAACAAGTGGTGGGTGGATGAGCTCTACGAGCGAATCGTGATCCACCCCTACGTCAGCCTGGCCCGCTGGTTGGCCGACACGGTCGATGGGCGGTTCTGGCACGACTGGTTCCATGACGTGGTCCTTGCTGCATCGTTCCGCCGGGGGTCCGGTTGGCTGGCTGAGCGCTTCGACCTGGGTGTGATCGATGGCGCCGGCAGCGGGTTGGGCAGCCTGACCAAGACGGCCGCAAGCCGGCTACAGCGCCTGCAGACCGGATACGTTCGCAACTACGCGCTGGCGATCTTCGTCGGCCTCTTGCTGATGTTCGGCCTATACCTGCTCTACTACGTAAGCTGAGGACGGATCATGCAATCATCCTTTCCGATTCTCTCGCTGGTCACGTTCACCCCGCTGCTGGGGGCGGTCATTGTCCTGCTGCTTCCCCGGGAACGCACCAGACTGATTCGCTGGTTCGCCCTGGCCGTGGCGCTGCTGACGTTTGCCTTCTCCCTGGTCATGCTCGGGATGTTCGACGCCTCCAACCCCGAGCTGCAGCTGGTAGAACGTGCGACCTGGATCCAGGGCGGCGGCTGGACGATTGAATACCACCTCGGTGTGGACGGACTGAGCGTGCTGCTGGTGCTGCTCACGACATTGTTGGTGCCGATCTCCATCCTTTCCACCTGGAGCGCGATCGAGGAGCGGGTGAAGGACTTCATGGCCTTCTTCCTGCTCCTGGCAATGGGCATGCTGGGTGTGTTCCTGGCGCTGGACTTGTTCCTGTTCTATGTGTTCTGGGAGTTCACCCTGGTGCCGATGTACTTCCTGATCGGGATCTGGGGCGGACCACGCCGCATGTACGCTGCGGTCAAGTTCTTCCTGTACACCATGGCCGGATCGATCCTGATGCTGCTGGCGATCATCTGGCTCGGGCTGCAGGGCGGGACGTTTTCGTTGCCCGATCTCGTCGCCCGGGGCGGCATCCCTGCTGGTGTCCAGTTCTGGTTGTTCCTGGCATTCGCTGCCGCCTTCGCCATCAAGGTGCCGATGTGGCCGCTTCACTCCTGGCTGCCGGACGCCCACGTCGAAGCCCCGACAGCCGGGTCGGTCATCCTAGCGGGCGTATTGCTGAAGATGGGCACGTACGGATTTGTGCGGTTCAACCTGGCGCTCTTCCCTCAAGCTTCGCTCCGGCTGGCGCCCTGGATCGCTGGATTGGCCGTGATCGGGATCCTGTATGGGGCGGCCGTCTCATACCCGCAGCGCGACGTCAAGAAGTTGGTCGCCTACTCTTCCGTCAGCCACCTGGGATTCGTGATGCTCGGCCTGTTTGCGCTCAATTCCCAGGGCATTTCCGGCGGGATCTTGCAGATGGTCAACCACGGGCTGAGCACCGGGGCCTTGTTCCTTGTGGTGGGAATGATCTACGAGCGCAGACACACCCGCGAGATGGACGCCTTCGGCGGCCTGTGGAAGGTGATGCCGCTGTACGCGGCGTTGACACTCGTAGTCGCTCTGTCTTCGATGGGCCTGCCTGGCTTGAACGGCTTCGTCGGCGAGTTCACCATTCTGCTAGGTGCGTTCGGATCGCAGGCGCTCGGCTCTCCCTGGTTCGCGGCTCTGGCTGCCCTGGGCGTGATCCTGGCCGCCGTGTACATTCTGTACATGTTCCAGAAGCTGTTCCTCGGCGCGCTGGACAAAGAAGAAAACAAGAGGTTGTCCGACATCAATTGGCGGGAGACTGCGGTCCTGGTTCCGCTGATCATCCTGATCTTCTGGATCGGCCTTTACCCGTCCCCGTTCTTCGGTCTGATGGAGTCGTCCGTCGGCAAGCTCGCGGCTTCGTTCGGCGCGGCGGCGATGGGGGTGCGCTGAGCATGGCGCCGGGCGAATTCGCTCCGATCCTCCCGATGGCGCTGTTGGGCGCCTGGGCTTGCGCCCTGCTCATCGTCGATCTGTTCGTCCCCCGTGAGCGGAGAGGCATCACGGCCTGGCTGGCCGCCGCCGCCATCCTTACGTCACTGGCGGTTGTGGTCCTCCAGGCTGGCGGCCAAGTGACCGGACCGGAGGCCATGGTCGTCGGCGATGGGACCGGCTCCTTCTTCCAGGCCATCCTGTTGGTCGGCGCCCTGGCCGGTGTCGCCCTTGCTTTTGACTACATCCGTCGAACCGGGATTGAACGCGGCGAGTATTACATCTTGCTGTTGTTCTCTTTGTCTGGGATGTTGCTGCTGTGTATCGCCAGCGACCTGTTGATGGTCTTTCTCGGCCTGGAGCTGCTGTCCATCCCGCTGTACGTCCTGGCGGGCTTCGCTCTGCCTCGGCCCGATTCGGAAGAAGCGGCCCTCAAGTACTTCCTGCTCGGCGCCTTCTCTTCGAGCTTCATTGTTTTCGGCATTGCACTGATCTACGGTGCGACGGCGACAACCAATCTGTATGCCGTTGCACAGCAGGCGTCGGCTGGCTCGGCGGACATGCCGCTGCTGCTTGTTGGATCCCTGATGGTCCTGGTTAGCCTGGCCTTCAAGGTGGCAGCCGTGCCGTTTCACATGTGGACGCCGGATGTCTATCAGGGCGCACCGACGTCGGTCGTCGCTTTCATGACGGTTGGCTCCAAAGTAGCCGGCTTCGCGGCCTTGCTGCGCGTGCTGACCGCGGCCTTCCCTTCCCTCTCGGTTCACTGGGCGCAGGCCGGCATCTGGATTGCCGCTCTCACTATGATTTGGGGGAACGTCGCCGCCGTAGGACAGCGCAACATCAAGCGGATGCTGGCCTATTCCAGCATCGCGCACGCCGGCTACGTGTTCATGGCCATCCCAGCCGCGGCCGCGGCCGGACTTCAGTCACAGGCTTACAGCGCCGCCCTGTTCTACCTGCTGGCTTACAGCCTGACCGGCGTCGGCGCCTGGGGCGTGGTGTTGGCGGTGGAACATGCGCAGGGGGGCGGCACTAACATCGAGGACTATGCCGGGCTGGGGTCCCGCAGGCCGCTGCTGGCGGCAGCCATGACGATCTTCATGCTTTCGCTCACCGGGGTTCCGCCAACCCTGGGGTTCGTCGGCAAGTTCTTCTTGTTCCAGACCGTGCTGGAGGCGAACCTGACCGGTCTTGCGCTGATCGGCGTTCTGACGACGCTGGTCTCCGCCTACTTCTACCTGCGCGTGGTTGTGAACATGTACATGCGCCCTGGCCTGCCGGAGGTTCGCTCGGAGCGCTGGTTGAATTTCACCGTCGGTGCGATGGCGATCGCCGTGCTCCTGCTTGGCCTGCTGCCCCAACCTCTGCTGCGGATCGCCTACCAGGCCGGCCTCGGCTCCTTCGTGCCCTGATTCTCACAGACGCCAAGGGGCGTTCTGGGGAAATCCGTCGTGGCTACTTCGTTGAGAAAGCAACAGAGGGGGTTTGGGGATCGCCCAAACCCCCTCTGCCGTTCTCCCTGGCGCTGAACCTGTTGGGCGCTCCGCTGACAGGCGCACCCCCTGGGCGCATGGCCCGGTCTCAATTGCTGCAGGTCGAACAGGTTCCTCCGGCGCAGGAGCCACAAGCATGGCTCGTGCCGACCACAGAGCGGCCGTCGCTCTGGGCGTAGAAGACGGAGAGCTTGCGCAGGGTGCGGTCGCTCCTGCACTGCACACAGGGGATGGGCGCGTCCGCATCCTTCATCCGCCGCAGGGCATCAAATCGCCGACCGCATTCCTGGCAGGCATACTCGTAGACAGGCATTGGTCCTGGTGAACCACCTTCCGGCTGGATGCTGGCATTCTACCGGAGGGTTGGGGGAATGGTCAATGCGGGCTGCGGCGCCAAGGCCTGACTAGTCCGCTTCTTCGATCTTATCGGCTTCCAGATGGCCGTCCGGGAAGCGCAGCGCTCGGACGTCTGCTTCGTCGCCCACAGACAGCCCGGAGTCGATCTCGGTGTCCCCGGTAACCTGAACCGACTTGCCTGCAATGACCCACTGATCGCCGGAGATGCTGGTGATCGTTCCCGTGAAGCGTGTCTCCTCTGGCTCGTCATCCTCAGGCGGGTTGGCGACGAAGGGGAGGATCGGCAGCCGCGCTCGCGTCGGCGGTCCGGTGGATGGCGAACTGATCGAAATCCCGAGCGACCGTGACCGAGGGGAAGACGGCGCTGGCTTCCTCCAAGATCTCGCGCGTCCGGTAGCGGCGAGAGATATGGGTCAAGTACAGGTGGCCGACCCTGGCGCGTCGCGCCAGTTCGGCCGCGTCCGCCGCGGTCAGGTGGGCGAACTGCCGGGCCAGCTCCGTTTCGACTGAGAGATAGGTGGCCTCAATTACCAGGGCGTCGGCATCGGCGCAGACTTCGTCCAACTCGCGGGTGCTGCCGCAGTCTCCGACGTGGATCAGCCTCGTTCCACGCCGCAGCGGTCCCAAGACTTCGTCCGGCTCGAGCGTGCGTCCATCCGGCAAGTGAACGGCTCGACCTTCGACCAACTCCCGCCGCAAGGGCCCGCTGGGGAGTCCCAGTGCCTCCGCCTTCTCGGCAAGGAACGGTCGATGGGATGCCTGTTCGAAGGCGAATCCGTAGCAGCCTGGGCTGCGGTGCGGGACCGGGAAGGCGGTGATGCGCAGCCCGTCTTCTTCGAGCAGCACGCCGGCCTCGATAGGAATCAGCTCCAGCCGCATGGGCGGGCGGGCGCCGCGCAACACCACCCCGTGGATCAGGTCTCGCACGCGATCGAGGGCATGCTTGCCGGCGTAGATTTCAAGGCAGTCGATCGTCTCCCAGCGCATGAAGGTCGAGAGCAGTCCGGCGAGGCCGAGGATGTGGTCCAGGTGGCCATGGGTTATCAGAATGCGGTTCAACCGGCGGAAGCCGATGCCGGATTGCAGGATTTGCCGCTGGGTTCCTTCGCCGCAGTCGATCAGGAAGCGTTGGTCGCGGTAGCTGACCACCTGGGCCGATAAGCCGCGCCGAATGGATGGTGCGGAGGCCGATGTGCCGAGGAAAATGAGCTCAAACACGATTCGGCGCTCCGGGAAGAGGGGCCGAGGGGATCACACCGGCCATTGTACACCGCCGCCCCCGGCTGCCCGCGCGTCCATGGCCTTGCCGTGCCCGTCGAGGTCAGGCAGTGCGGGCGATGGCCGTTAATCCCAAGATCACGACGCCGATCCAGAAGTTGAAACGGAGCGCGCGCTGCTGCCGCATTGCCGCCGGCAGATCCACGCTGCTTCCGGCTGTGGCCGCACCCAGGGCATGACGTTCGAGGGACGGCATGAGCACCCAGGTCTGGTAGCCCGCCAGGAGAAGCATGACCCCAAAAGCAACATGCTTGGCGAGCAGCGCCGCCGACCACAGGTTGCCGACGGCCAGCAGGCCGAGGTAGTTCGGGCTCGCGGCCATCTGGGTCAATCCGGTAGCCACCAGCACGGCAAGGCTCAGCCAGGCGAGCGGCTGGAAGCGCCGGGAGACGGCCCGCAGAAGCGCAGCTTGGTCCTTCGCCGGAAGCGAGCGGCCGGCGACTGGCAGCAGGAGCACCGACAGGACGAACAGCCCGCCGACCAGGACGACGGTCGCCATCATGTGCAGGGAATAGGCTAAGGTGAGTGCCCAGGCTGGCATAAGCGCGCCCTATCCGCCCCCGGATCCGCCACCTTCCGGTGTCGGGGTTTCAGTTGGAGTCTCGCTGCCTGGCGTGGGCGTTTCCAGGGGTTGCTGGGTTTCCTCCGGTTCCTCCTCGGTATCCTCGCACAGACCGAATGCCTCGGTGGCGGTGGGGACGAGCGTGCCGTTCTCCCAAGCGAGGAGGGATTGCTCGTAGTAGGCCTTGGCGGCGCACGGGTCTCCGGAGGAGACGAGCAAGTCCCCGTACGCCTGGGACGAGATGGCGTACTTGATGTAGGCGTCGTTTCGCAAGTATGGGGCGACGACGTACACCTGGGCGAAGTAGAAGACGGCTTGTGCCCAGTTGGCGCCCATGTAGCTGTTGGCCAGGAGGTACAGGTCGGCCCAGCTGCGCCAGTTCTCTGCTTCCTCATCCAGGGGGCCGAAAAGCTCGGCCCGGCTGAGGTCGTACATGCCTTCCTCGAGCAGGCCCTGCTGGGCGATGCGCTCGATTCCGCGGTTGCGAAGCGCGGCATACAAGAGCCCGTCCACCTCTACCGCGCGGTAGGCGAAGTCCTTGGCTCGAAGTGTCAGGAGGGTCTCGATCGTCCGATCCCAATCGCCATCGGCGAACGCCTGGTCGGCCTGGGCGAACAGGTCCTCGACGGGCGCCAGATTCGGCGTGGGAGTGGCGGCGGGCAGGAGCGTCGGGCGGGGTGCGTTCAGCCCGACCAGGGCCTCTGCCAGGCGCTGGGCGGCGTCCGGGTAAGTTGGGTCGAGACGGATGACATATTCGATCCGCTGGCGGGCGAGCTCGAACCGCCCGGCTTCCAGATCCTCGAGCCCGAGCCGCCACTGCTCATCGGCGCTCAGATCAGCTGCCGCTTCACGCGCCTGTAGCCGCTGTTGGATTCCCACCTGGTAGCCAATGACGGCGGCCAGCAAGATGACCCCCAAGGAGAGAGGAATCAGCCAGATCCATCGGCGGCGGCGCGCCGGTGCAGACGCCGCGGGCTGGATTGGCTCAGTGTTGGGGAGATCGCTCATGGGCTGCCTGTGTGGGCCTAGTGTGGATGAGGGGATGCAGGTCGAGGATTATACCCGACGGGCGGCCTCCCGAGGCCGTCAGGCAGCGGGCGGGGGGACCGGAACCTGCGGGCGCCGCTGCCCTCCCGGCGACGACGGTTGCCCTCCCGGGCAGGCGAACTCCGCTCGAGCACATGATGTCTTCACAATTGCCGGACACCGTTTTCACACCCCCGCACTATGCTGACGGTCGACCCGCCGTTCGTCGGGAAAGGAAGGCCCCTGCATGAAAGCCAGAATCCGAGATCGTGTCAAGTCGATGCCCCACCGCCGACGCAAGCTGGCCGCGATCGCCGCCGCCCTGCTGCTGTTGGGCGTGGCTGTTTTCGCCTTCGCCAAAACGGGAGTTCTGTCGGGGGAGGCGGAAGATGAAGCCGAACTGCAGACGGCGACCGTGAGATCTGGCGATCTCGTGTTGCTCGCCAGCGGTACCGGGACGCTCACCGCCGCGGACGAGATCCTGCTCGGCTTCGGGGCCAGCGGGACCATCTCGGCGCTCCATGTGAAGGTCGGCGATCAGGTCAAAGCCGGCGACATCCTGGCCGAGCAGGCCGAGCGCAAGGAGCTGGAAGCGGAGCTGGCATCCGATCAATTGGCGTTGATCGAGGCGCAGGAGGCGCTGGCGGATCTCCAGAGCGGGGCCGACATGGCGCGCGCCGAGGCGCAGCTGGCCCTGGCGGACGCCCAAGAGGCCCTGAAAGTAGCCGAGCGCACCTGGCGGGTGCAACAGCAGGGCAACCGCGCCAGCAGCACCAGCACCAAGGCCGCCAAGGCGTCGATCGTCGTCGCCCGGGAAGCCATGGAGAGGGCGGAGGGGCGCTACAACAAGACTTCGGGGGACGTCGATGAAGACGGCGGCAAGGCGCAGGCTTACAAGGACTACGCCGCGGCGGTTCAGGTCTATGAGATGGCCTTGATCAACTACAACTGGTACACGGGAAAGCCCAGCGAGACGGAGCAGGCCCAGCTGGATGGAGAGCTGGCGCTGGCCCAGGCGGAGGTGGCGCAGGCTCAACGCGCGCTGGAGAGCGTCAGCGACGGGCCGGATGAGACCGAACTGGCGAAGGCGGAGCTGCAGGTGCAGAACGCCGAGGCAGAGGTGGCCATGTCCCAGCGCAACCTCGATGCCTCCATCCTCAAGGCGCCGTCCGACGGTACGATCCTGGAGATGACTGCTGACGTGGGAGACGCAGTCGAAACATCCTTCATCACACTGGCGGACCTGGCTCACCTGGAGCTGGAGGTCTTCTTCGACGAAACCGACCTGGACAAGGTCGCGGTCGGCAATGCCGTCGAGATCATCTTTGACGCACTTCCGGATGATGTGTTTTCGGGCACGATCACGCTGGTTGACCCAGTCCTGAACACCTCGATCGGCGGGTCCTCGGTGCGGGCTGTGGCCTCGATGGACACCAGCCACGTTTCGACTGAGAACAGGGTTCTCATTGGGATGAACGCGGCTGTCGACGTCATCGCGGCCGAAGCCCGTGGTGTGCTGCTGATCCCAGTGGAGGCTCTGCGCGAGGTCGAAACTGGAAGCTATGCGGTCTTCGTTGTCGTTGACGGCACTCCGCAGCTGCGGGCGGTGGAGGTTGGGTTGATGGACACCAGCTTCGCCGAGATCAAGTCCGGCCTGGAGCTGGGCGAAGTCGTCACAACCGGCATCGTGGACACGCAGGGATGACAGGGCAACCGATCATCCAGACCCTCGGTCTGCGCAAGGTCTACGGCAGCGGCGACGCGGCCGTCGCCGCCCTGGACGGGATTGATGTCTCCGTCCAGGCCGGGGAGTTCGTCGCCGTCATGGGCCCTTCCGGCTCCGGGAAGAGCACGCTGATGAACATCCTCGGCTGTCTCGACCGGCCAACCGAAGGCACCTATCTGCTCGATGGCGAGGACGTCAGCGACCTGGATAAGGCTGCCCTGGCCGGGATCCGCGGCCGCCAGATCGGTTTCATCTTCCAATCGTACAACCTGCTTGCCGGCGCTAGTGCCCTCGAGAATGTCATGCTTCCGATGCTGTATGACCGGCTGCATCGCCAACAGCATGAACGCAGGCAGGTCACCCAACGGATCCTGGAGTCCGTCGGGCTGGGCGACCGCCTCCATCACCGGCCACACGAGCTGTCGGGTGGCCAGCAGCAGCGGGTGGCAATCGCCCGGGCCCTGGTCAATGATCCGCTGATGATCATGGCCGACGAGCCGACGGGGAACCTCGATACGCAGGCCGGCGAGGAGATCATGCGCCTGCTGCACGAGCTCCACGTCCAGGGCCGGACGATCGTGATGGTCACGCACAATCATGACATCGCCGCCCACACCCAGCGCACCATTCACATGCGGGATGGGAAGCTTGAGCGGGTCGAACACAACGGCCGCGGAAAGCAGCCTGCGGGGGAGACTGAGACCCCATGAACTCCGGCGAATTGGTCCACCTATCCTGGCAGAGCATTGCCCGCAACAAGACGCGTTCGCTGCTGACCACGTTGGGAATCATCATCGGCGTCGCTTCGGTGATCATCATGATCGCCATCAGCGCCGGCACCGAGGCCGCCATCGAGGATCAGATTACCGGGCTGGGCGCGAACCTGGTGTTCGTCACCGGGAGTTTCTCCCGCGGCGGCCCCATGCAAGGCCCGAGTTCGGGGGGGCTGGTGTATGACGACGCCTTCGCCATCGCCGAGGAAGTCAACGGCGTGGTGGCCGTGACGGTGGAGCAGGAATCGACCGAGACCGTGAAAGCCACCGGGGTGACCCTGGAGGATATGCCCATCCTGGGAACGACGCGGGACTTCCCTTCGGTGCGCGATGTCGATGTGGCTGAAGGCCGCTATTTCACCGATGAGGAAGTTGAGCGCAAGCAGAAGGTGGCCGTTCTAGGGTTCACTGTGGCCGAAGAGCTCTTCGGGGATACCGACTCCATCGGTCAGACGGTGACAGTTGGCAATACCAAGATGACCGTCATCGGTGTGCTGGCCGAGCGAGGCCTGGTGGGTGATGTGGACTACGACGGCCGGGTGTATGTGCCGATCACCGTCGTCTTCCAGAAGTTCCTGCCTTCAATGTTCGCCCGAATCGCAGGCGACCGGGTGCGGATGATCTACGTCGAGGTGGATGAGGAAATGGACCTGGACGAGATGATCCTGCAGATCCAGCTGCTGCTGGCCAAGCGCCATGACGTCACCCTGGAAAGCCCGGATTTCAGTGTCACCACCCAGCAGGACATCATCGAAACCCAGGAGGCGACGACCGCTGCCTTCCGCAGCCTGCTGGCATGGGTGGCAGGAGTTTCGCTCATCGTGGGTGGCATCGGGATCATGAACATCATGCTGGTGAGCGTGACGGAACGGACTCGAGAGATCGGCATCCGGCAGGCGGTGGGAGCCACACCCAACGATGTGCGCCTGCAGTTCCTGACCGAGGCCTTGATGATGAGCCTGCTGGGCGGCCTGATCGGCGTTCTGGCGGGGATTGGAGGCGCCTGGCTGTTCGGGGCAGTGGGAGACATGCGCACGGTGGTCGTGCCGCTGTCGATCCTGCTGGCGTTCACATCGGCGGCGCTGGTCGGCATCTTCTTCGGCTACTACCCCGCCAACAAGGCCGCGCAGCTCGACCCGATCGAGGCTCTTCGGCATGAGTGACGTGCGCGAATCTGAAGTAGGAGAGGAAACCATGCAAGACGCACAACGAACCAGGACCTTACGTGTGGGATTGGCGGGCGCGCTGCTTGTGCTCGGACTGGCGCTGTCCGCCTGTGGCGGGGCCCAGCCGACACCGGTTGCTGAAAGTGAGCAGTCGCAGGTTTCGGCCTCAGACACCCCCGGCTCCAACCAGGATCCCCTAACGCCCGGTGCCAGGGCCCCGGCATTCAGCATGGCTGACCTGCCGCTCTCGACTCAACTGGTGCTCGGTACGCTCGAGCTTGAGGGGACGGCGATGGCGGTCACCCAGGAACAGGCCTCGCAGCTGGCGTTCCTGTGGAAAGCCTACCGGAGCCTGACGGATAGTGGGACGGCGGCGGCACCGGAACTGGAAGCGCTGGTCGGTCAGATCAAGGATGCGATGACTGCCGAGCAGCTCACTGCCATCGTGGAAATGGACCTGACGCGCGAGACGATGATGGCCTGGGTCCAGGAGAATGGTCTGGGTCTGGAGTCCGATGTGAGTGGTGGGACTCAGGGAGGCGCTTCAGGCTCCCGAGCGCCGGCTGGCCCCGGAGGGGGAGCTCCTGGGGCACCGCCGGAGGGCGCGCCGGGAGCAGGGGGCATGATGGGCCCAGGCCCGGGCGCTGGTACAGGTGCCGGCGCTGGTGCCACCGGCCTGACCCCTGAAATGCAGGCCACGCTGCAGGCGCAGCGCCAGGCTGAGGGCGGCGGGGGCGATCGCTTCGCTCAACTTCTACTCGAGCCGCTGATCGAGATGCTGCAGTCTCGGTCGGCGGGGTGACGTGTGATACCGTGGGTGGCGAAGGGGCGGAGCGCGCCATCGGCGTACTTCGCCTCCGCGTCTGCGACGTGCCTGGCGCCATCCCTCGGGATGCGCGCCAGGCGGCCGACGGCCAGCTCCAGGTTGCCCGCCGGCAGGATGCGTCGGGCGACACCATGCGCCTGCCCAGGTCCATCATCCGGGGGCAGGGGAGACCGTGATGGAGAAGACAATCCTGGTGGTCGATGACGAAGAACGGCTGGTGACCCTGCTCCAGGCCTACCTGGAACAAGCAGGTTTCACCGTCGCCACGGCCACGAACGGAGAGCTTGCGCTCCAGGCGGCGGCGATTCAACCGCCTGACTTGATCGTGCTCGATGTGATGATGCCAGAAATGGACGGCTACGAGTTCATGCGCCGGTACCGCAGGAACAAGAACGTCCCGATCATCCTCTTGACTGCCAAAGTGGAGACCGATGATCGGATCCTGGGGCTCGAGTTGGGCGCCGATGACTACCTGACCAAGCCGTTCCGTCCGCGGGAGCTCCTGGCGCGCATCCGGGCCGTGCTCCGGCGTGCGGGTGCCGTCGAGCCTCCCGGCGAGACGCTTCGCTGCGGCCAGGTCGTGGTCGATCGTCATGACCACGTCGTCCAGGTGGCCGGGCGGCAGATCGACCTGACTCCTTCCGAGTTCGACCTGCTGGCCGCGCTGATCTCGGCGCCAGGGCGTGTGTTCACGCGCACGGAGCTGCTGGATCAAATCCAGGGCGTGGCTTATGAAGGCTACGAGCGCACGATCGATGTTCATGTTAAGAACCTGCGGGCGAAAATCGAACCGGAGCCGCGCAAGCCGCGGATCATCGAAACCGTGTATGGCATCGGCTATCGGTTTGCCCGGGAGTGAGCCGCCTTGCGCTCGCTGACACCTAAGCTGCTGCTGGCGTTCCTGGTCGTGGGTTTGACGGGTGTGGCCATCGTGGCTGCCCTTGCCGCACTGGTGACCACCAGCGAGTTCGGGCGGTTCTTGACGTCGCGCTTCCGCACCGATACGGCCGAGGCCATAGCCGAGCACTATGCTCTGGAGGGCTCGTGGGAGGGGGTCGAAGACGTGCTGCCCCAGCCCGAGCCGCCGCCGGGGGATCCGCCCCCCGGAGAGCGGCTGCAGGGCCGCTTCTCCGTCGTACTGGCGGACAGCGAATGGCGGGTGGTCCTGCCCGGACCGGGCCTGGAGGTCGGATCGGTCGTCCCGGAGAGCCTGCGCGCCGATGCCCTCAACGTGCAGGTTGAGGAGCAGACCATCGGCTGGTTGATTTCGCAGCCGATTGATGTGCGCGGGGATCGCGAGGCCCAGCGCTTCCTTGAACGGGTGCAGTGGACCGTTGCCGTCGGCGCGGTGGCGGCCGCGTCCCTGGCGCTGACACTCGGCTGGGTGTTGGCCCGGGGACTGACTCGCCCGCTGCGGGACTTGACGGCGGCCACGCGGGCCGCGGCGGATGGCGACCTGCAGCGGCGGGTGGTGGTGGGTTCGCAAGACGAGCTGGGACAGCTGGCCGCCGCCTTCAATCGAATGTCAGAGCAATTGGCCCACTCTATGGACTCCCGGCGGCAAATGACCGCCGACGTCGCTCACGATCTGCGCACGCCGATCAGCATCATCCTTGGCCATCTCGACGCCGCGGAGGACGGCGTGGTCCCGTCGGGAGAGGCGATGCGGATCATCCGTGAGGAAGCCGGCCGGCTGGAACGGCTGGTGCAGGACTTGCACGTGTTGGCGATGGCTGATGCCGGCGCACTGCCTCTCAACCGGACCTGGCAGCCGATCGCCCCGGTGCTGGAACAGGCCGTCGCTTCCCATCTGCCGCTGGCCCACTCCAGAGGGGTCACGCTGGATCTGCAGATGGAGGCCTCCCTGCCGCCTGTGGAGGTCGATGCCATCCGCCTCTCCCAGGTCTTGGACAACTTGCTGGAGAATGCGCTCCGACACACGCCGCGGACGGGGGCTGTTCGCCTTCGAGCCAAGTCCAAAGGCGAATTCGTCGAGATCCAGGTGCAAGACAGTGGACGCGGGATCGACTCGCAGGCACTTGACCGTGTGTTTGACCGGTTCTACCGCACCGACCCTTCACGTCAGCGGGAGATCGGTGGCTCCGGCCTGGGCCTGGCCATTGCCCGCTCGATCGTCGAGGCGCATGGCGGCCGGATCTGGGCGGAGAGCGCCGAAGGGAGCGGCGCATCCTTCCTCTTCACGTTGCCGGCCGCCTCCGCCGCCCTCCCTCCCATGGTGTGAGATCAGGGAAGCAAGTGTGAGCCGGAACCTGGTCTGAGCAGGCATGAGGCTGCCCGTCCTGTCTCCCCCGCGCCGGCGGGGGCCCAGGGCTGCGCGGCCTGGAGGCCCGGCCTTGCAGTCCAATCCTCGGATCCTGCCTCCGTACGGATGGCGCTCTTCATGTTTCGACCGCGCGGGCAGGCATCGGAGGAGCGCGGGGCAATGCACTCCTGCCAGGCCGAATAGACCGCGCGACCACCTGTGCTTGACGCTGTCTGAGTCCGGGTGATAAGATGCCCAAGTGTTTCTGCTCGTGAAGGGAAGCACCAAAGGCCATGTACCTGAGCGGCAGCAAGTGGAACACGCGCAAGAAGCGACGGCGCGCCAATCCCTGGCGCGTACTGCTCTTGTTGGCGCTGGTCGCCGCCGCGATCTATGTCGAGCGCACCATTGTGCCCACAGTCCCGCCGTTGTTCATCCTGACTGCGACCCCGACCCGCAGCCCGGCATCGTTTGTGCTCGAGGCCGAAAGCCTGTTTCAGTCCGGCAAGCTTGAGCAGGCACAGGAGTCCTACCGGGAGGCGATCCAGGTCTCGCCTGAGGACCCCGTCATCTACACCGACCTGGCCCGCCTGCAGGTGATCGATGGGGACTACGCCGGAGGAGAGACGTCGGCGCGCAATGCGCTGCTGATCAACCCCAATCTTGCCGAGGCGCATGCCGTCCTCGGCTGGGCGTTGGACTTCCAGGGGGGCGAGAAGCTGATCGAGGCGCGCGAGTCAGTGGAGCGCGCCCTGCAGCTTGACCCCAACCTGGCTGCGGGCCATGCCTACTATGCCGAAATCCTGATGGACATCAGTCCCGAGAACTACCAGGATGCCCTGCAGGCGGCCAAACAGGCCGTCGCCCTTGACCCCAATCTGCTCGAAGCCCATCGGGCGCTCGGGTACGTCTGGGAGCGAACACAGAACTATGAGCAGGCGCTCGAGTCCTACCAGACGGCGCTGCGCATCAACCCCAACCTGGCCATGCTCCATATCGCCGTCGGAAACATGACGCTCAACCAGCAGGACACCAACGCTGCCATCGAGAGCTACCTCAAGGCCAGTACTCTCTCGCCGACCAGCACCGAGCCGCTGACACTCATCGCGCTGGCCTACGCCCGGGTGGGCGAGTATGGGAAAGCCAGCCAGTACGCCGCCAATGCCGTCGAGAAGGACCCGGGCAGCCCCTACCTGCACGGGGATCTGGGTCGGATGTACTACAAGAACAACGAGTTCGAGAAGGCGGTGCAGGAATTCTCCCTGGCGATCCAGGGGGGCACGACCGAAAGCGGCGCAGCCGTCAAGGGCCTGCCGCTGGATCCCGGCGATCGGAAGGCCGTGGAGTTCTACTACACCTACGGCCTGGCGCTGGCCAAGCTGGGGAACTGCGAGCCAGCCGAGGAGATCTTCGAGGCCCTGTTGCGCGGCGTTCCGGCCGACGAGATCGCAGTCGGCAACGCCACGGAGGGATTGGTGATCTGCGGCGTCATCCAGCCCACGCCCACGCCACAGCCTGCCACAGGATAGGCAACGCATCTGCATGCAGCTCAAGGGTGAACATCTGCGGTTTGGCCGCGGCGGCCGCGCCAACTACGGAAGGATCGCGGTCTACCTGGTGCTGATCGCGGTCGGGATGCTGATTGTCTGGATGGTGGAAACCGCCCGCATCCATCCGCCGTTCGTGCCAGGACCGACGCCGACCCGATCTGCGTTGTCCTACGCCCAGGAGGGCCAAGCGCATTTCTCCTCAGGCAACCTGCCGGAATCGATCACTGCCTACCAGAACGCCGTGCAGTTGACACCCGGCGCTGGACCGCTGCAGGCGGAACTCGCCCGGATTCAGACGTACGCCAGCGAGCTTCAGCCTTCCTTGCAGCAAAGACGTGAGCTGCTGACCGAAGCCCGTCAGTCGGTTGACCAGGCAGCCCAGTCCGCCGCGGAGGATCCGTATGTGCATGCGATCCGGGCGCTCGCCTATGACTGGTCGGCCTCGGCTGAGGTAGGGGGCGAACTGCGGGAGGCCTACCTTGCGGAGGCGGAGACGTCAGCCGTGCGCGCCTTGCAGCTATCGGGGAGTGACCCGGTTCTGCGCAGTCTGGCCCAGGCCTTCTACGCCGAAGTGCTGGTCGATCAGCAGCGGTTTGTCGAGGCCGCCGATCTGGCGGCGCAGGCGGCGGCGCAGGCGCCGAACTCGATGGATGTCCATCGAGTCTATGGAACTGTTCTCGAGGCAAACGGACTGTACCGTCAGGCTATCGAGGAGTACCAGCGCGCGGCGGAGATCACGCCCAACCTGACGTTCCTGTATTTGCGGATCGGCGCCAACTACCGTCGTCTGCGTGATATTGAGCGGGCGTTGGAGGCCTTCGACCAGGCCGTCCGCATCAATCAGCAGGTCGAGATCCAGGACCCGGGTCCTTTCATCGCCATCGGCCGAACCTACATGCAGGACGGGGAGTTCTTTATCGCCGCCCGCAATGTGGAACGGGCGCTGGCGATCGATGAGGGCAACCCCGAGATCTACGGCTTTCTGGGGATCATCTACTACAAGGCGCGCAACTACGAGAGCGCCCTGGAGGTCCTTCGCTGCGCCGTCGACGGCTGCAGTGAGGAAGACAGCCGCAGCATGTTATGTCAATTCGCCATCGGCTGCGATCCGGACGATCCCGAAGACGCCATCGCGCCGTTGCACGGACGACAGGTGACCGGGCTTGCGTTGGGTCCGACAAGTCTCGAGTATTACTACACCTACGGGTCAGTCCTGGCCTACTATGGGAAGTGCGCCGAGGCAGAGCGGGTCTTCCAGGTGCTGCTTTCCCAGTATGCGACCGATCCGGTGGTCGCCGGGATCGTGGCCGAGAACCGCGCCATCTGCTCGGCAACGCCGGCGGCGGAGCCCACAGTCACACCCTCCGACGCCTGACCTCTTGACAGTTTGCAGGCACTTCAGGTACACTGATACCGCGGATTAGCACTCGTGCTATTCGAGTGCTAATCCTTTAGAGTCTCACCCAAACCCGAAATCCATTAGCTCCAGGAGGAAAGCGCATGTCCCTTAAGCTCAAGCCACTTGGCGACCGTCTGGTTGTCAAGCCGCTGGAAGCCGAAGATGTGACGGCCAGCGGGCTGGTTCTGCCCGAGACGGCGAAGGAAAAGCCGCAGAAGGGCGAGGTGCTTGCCGTGGGCCCGGGTGCCCGAGACGATGAAGGCAAGCGGATCAAGATGGATGTGGCGATCGGCGACAAGGTCCTCTTTGCCAAGTACGCGGGGACCGAGTTCAAGCTCGATGGGGAGAAGGTCCTCATCCTGCGCGAAAGCGACATCCTGGCCGTTCTCGACGAATAGATTCGTAGCTGACACAAGGAGTGCGTGACAATGGCAGCAAAGCAACTCGCGTTTTCTGAAGATGCCCGCCGGCGCCTGAAGGAAGGTGTGGACGTCCTGGCCACCGCGGTGGCGACCACCCTTGGGCCAAAGGGCCGCAACGTCGCCCTCGACCGGAAGTTCGGATCACCCACGATCACCCATGACGGCGTGACTGTGGCCAAGGAAATCGAACTCGAAGACCCCTTCGCCAACATGGGGGCGCAGCTCTTGAAGGAGGCCGCCACCAAGACCAACGACATCGCCGGTGACGGCACGACTACCTCCACCGTGCTGGCGCACGCCATGGTCAGTGATGGGCTGAAGAGCCTGGCGGCCGGGGCTAACCCGATGATGCTCAAGCACGGCATCGAGGCCGCCGCCAAGGCCGTGTCCGATGCCATTGGCAAGCAGGCGATCGATGTCACCACCAAGGAGGCGATCGCCTCGGTGGCCGCCATTTCCGCCCAGGACAAGGAAATCGGCGATCTGATCGCCGAGGTCATGGACAAGGTCGGGAAGGATGGCGTGATCACCGTCGAGGAGTCCAAGGGTCTCGAATTCGAGACCGAGTACGTTGAAGGTATGCAGTTCGACCGGGGCTATATCTCGGCTTACTTCGTCACCGATCCCGAGCACATGGAAGCTACCATCGCCGAGCCGTACATCCTGATCCACGACAAGAAGATCTCGGCGGCCGCCGACATCGTCCCGATCCTGGAGAAGCTGGTGCAGATCGGGAAGCGCGATATGGTGGTCATCGCCGAGGACATCGACGGCGAGGCGCTGGCCACGCTGGTTCTCAACAAGCTGCGTGGCATGCTGAACGTGATTGCCGTCAAGGCGCCGGGGTTCGGCGATCGCCGCAAGGCGATGCTGCAGGACCTCGCCATCCTGACCGGCGGGACCGTGATCACCGAAGAACTTGGCCGCAAGCTCGAGACAGTCACCATTAATGACTTGGGCAAGGCAGGCAAGGTCGTGGCCACCAAAGAAGACACGACCATTGTCGAGGGGCAGGGCGATCCGGCACGCATCAAGGGCCGCATCGAGGAGATAAAGGTCGAGATCGACAAGTCGACCAGCGACTACGACAAGGAAAAGCTTCAGGAGCGGCTGGCCAAGCTGTCGGGCGGTGTGGCCGTCATCCGTGTCGGCGCCGCCACTGAGACTGAACTCAAGGAAAAGAAGCACCGGGTCGAGGATGCCCTCTCGGCCACCCGGGCCGCAGTTGAGGAAGGCATTGTGCCCGGGGGTGGCGTCGCGTTGATCAACGCCCGCGAGTCGATCAAGGACCTCAAGTTCGATGACGAGGACGAGACGACCGGTGTTAACATCGTGCGTAAGGCGCTGGACCGGCCGATGGCCAAGATCTCGGAGAACGGTGGGCAGGACGGGGCCGTGGTGATCCAGTCGGTCCGCCGGGCGCAGGCAGAGAAGAAGAACCCCAACATCGGCTACGACGTGATCAAGGGCGAATACGTTGACATGGTCAAGGTCGGTATCATTGATCCGGCGAAGGTCACCAAAGGTGCCCTGCAAAACGCCGCCTCGATCGCGGCTATGATCCTGACAACGGAAGCGCTGATCACCGACGTGCCGGAGAAGGAGAAGCCGTCCGCGCCGCCGATGCCGGACTACTAGACCGGCGACGCAAGCCTCGGGGGGCTGGCCCCCCGTGATCGACCCACGGCTTCGGGCTGGGAGACCTCCCCGAAAGAATGTGATCATAGACACGAGGTTTGGGCATGGCCCAAACCTCGTGTCGCGCTATCTTCCGGCGGCGGAGAGGTGCACCCGGCCAGGCGTTCTTGACCAGCCTCGACGGCAACCGGTGGGCAGCCGGCCGCCTGAGGAACCTGGAGGAAACCCGTGACCAGCCAAGTTCGTCTCACGCCGCGAAGGTCGCGCCGCGGACGCCTGCTGGCGGGGGATCGTGGGGCAATGGGAATCCTTCGAGCTGAGCCCGTTCTGGTTCCGGCCGTCCGGCCGGCTGAGGTTGATCCCCGGGGGACCTCCGGTCTGCTGATCTATCTGGTGCTCTGGACCATCATTGCCTCCGGGCGCGGATGACAGGGCCGGCGGCGGCCGGCTGGATCAGCCTCAGGCGACTGCGTTCACTGCCACGACGACGCCGATCACCAGGAAGATCGCCAGGCAGCCGACGCGGACGATGCGGGCCGTGACCCGCAGCATGAAGCGTAGGACGATCCAGGCAACCAAGACGGCCACAACTAGAAAGACCAGGTTCGCCCACGAGGACTGCAGCACTTCCATGCGACCACCTCATGCAGCAGGCAGATGGAGCCTCCTGCCGGATTGGATGGTCTCTGTTACAAGATTGGTGCCGAAGCGGTAGGCAAGATGCCGGTAGTCGGGGGTGCCCAATAGGATCACATCGGCTCGCTTGCCCGGTTCAAGGCTACCGATTTGATCGGCTTGGCCGATGGCGGCGGCGGCATTGATCGTGCTGGCGGCGACGGCCTCGGCAGGCGTCAGGTGCATGGCCCGGCATGCCAGCGCGATCACGAACTGCATGGACTCGCACCAGGCAGTTCCCGGATTCAAGTCGCTGGCCAGTGCGAGCAAGCCGTCGGCCTCCAGGATCGACCGGGCCGGAGCGTACTCCGCCTCGCCCAGGCCGAAGGGTGTGCAGGGCAGGGCCACTGCCACCGTTGCCGAATTGGCCAGCCGGTGGATGTGTTCGGCCGGGGTGTGGACCACGTGGTCAACCGACACAGCCCCCAGTTCAACTGCCAACGGCACGCCTCCCAGGCTGGCGAACTCATCTACGTGCAGTTTGAGAGGGAACCCGAGGTTCCGGGCGGTCGAGAGCATGGCCCGGGTTTGATCCAGGTCGAAGGCTCCACGCTCGCAGAAGACGTCGACGAACGGCAGCAGGCGGCCTCTGGCGTTGTGGTTCCACCATTCCTTCAGCGCTGGTAGCATCTCACCGACGATGATCTGCACGTAGCGATCGGCACGGCCGGCGTATTCCGCTGGGACGGCGTGGGCCGGGAGGAAGGTGGGGACGACCGCAACCGGACCCGCGTCGTCCAGCGCCAGCATCACCTGCAGCATGGCCAGTTCGCTGTCCCAGTTCAGCCCGTAGCCGGTCTTGCCCTCGACGGTTGTCGTCCCGTGGGCTGCCATCCGCTGCAGCCTGGCCCCGGCCGTCCGTGTCAGATCTTCGTGGGAGGCGGCGCGGGTCTGGCGGACCGTCGACAGGATTCCCCCGCCTGCCTCGAGGATTTGCATGTAGGTCTTGCCCTGCAAGCGCTGCTCGAACTCAGCCGCCCGGTCGCCGGCCCATACCAGATGAGTATGCGGGTCGATGAAGCCCGGCATCACCACCCGGCCAGCGGCATCGATCGCCTCCCGGGGGCGAAATCGGGGGCGGACCTCCTGGGTCGGGCCGACGGCAACGATCCGGTCGCCCTGGATGGCCAGAGCGCCGTCCTCGATCAGGCCCAGCGTACCCAGGCGAGAACCGCGCTGCGGCCCGCCGGCGATCGTCAGCAGCTGCGAGGCGGAATGGATCAGGAGGTCAACGTCTGCAGGAGGCGATCCATGCATGTCTCGGCCGCGGGGGCCTTCGATCGTCATGTGCCTATGCCTCTCTGTTCCCAATCCCGGCCGACCCGTCCGAAGCGATCGGAGACCGGTGCCGTCCATCTCCCGTCAGGGCTAGCGGGCGGATGTGGCCGTGGCCACGCTGCTCTCAGCGGGTGGAGGACCGCGCCCCGGGCGGCCGCGGGATGTGCCCGAGAGATTCTACTCGCGGACGAATCGCAGCAGGATCATCAGTGCCAGTAGATTGAGGGCGGCGGCCGCCAGACCGTTGACATGGAAGCCGAACATGAACAGGGTGGATCCGATCAGCGCGCCCAGCGCACGCCCCAATGCGTGGGACGAGATGTTGCTGGCCATCAGGGTGGCCCGCGCCGCGGGAACCAACTCGCTCATCAGTGGGATGGTGCTGACCAGAGTAAACTCGAAGGTCACATAGAAGAGAAACAGGCCCACGACCGCTCCGGGCAAGCTGCGCCCGAGCAGCGGGAGTGCCACCGCCGCAAGCGAGCTTAGCACGATGCCGATCGCGACCGACCGCAGTTTTCCCAGCCGATCGGTGAACCCGGCGACCAGCCCTTCGCCGGTCAGCTCGGCCGCGCCGATGACAATGGACGCTGCCCCCAGAGCTATGATCTGCAGAGCGAACGCCTGCTCCAGCCAGGCGCCAAAGACGATGTTGATGACTTCATTGGCGGTGCTGATCAGCAGCCCGACAGCCAGACCGGCCAGGGCGACGCGGTGAACCGCGACCGCACGCAGCCCATCTGACAGCCGCGGGCGGGCGCTGGCGCGCCGCCCGTCCGGAGGCAAGGCGATGCGCAGTGCGATTGCCCCGCCGATGGCCAGGGCGGCGACCCAGGGGAAGGCCGCCGTCCATCCGGACTTGGCGATCAGCAGGCCGACAAGCGGCAGCCCGATCAACGAGGCCAGCGACCAGCCGATCTCGGTCACGGCGATGGCCAGGCCCCGCTGCGCGTACAGCACCACATCTCCCAGATGGGCCTGCATCGATGAATCGAACAGGATCTTGGCGAGCGACTCCAGTCCCAGGGCCAGGGCGAAGACCAGATAGATGGGGAAGGGTGCGACCATGGCGAAGCCAAGCCCCAGCAGCACCAGGGCGGTGACCATCGCCCGGCGCCGGCCGAGCTGATCACCGGCGGAGCCAATCGCCGGGCCGAACAGCCCGAGCATCGAACGGGCGCTCACGGCCAGCGCCACAGTCTGCAGATCAACGCCAAGACCGCGGGCGATGACCGGCAAGAAAGGGTACACAAGCCGGTGACCGGTGTTGATCACGGTCCGTACGATGGCGAACAGGATCAGTTGGAAGCGGAGGCGGATCGGACGCACCGCTACCGCGCCTCCAGGCCGAAGATGGTGCCGTCGTTGAATTCGGCCTGGATCGGCAGGTGCCGGGTCAGTTCTTCGACCCACTCTGGATCATCCAGTGTCTCAAGGCTCCCGAAGTGGAAGAGAACCAACACCGCCTCCCCGCCGAGGATCCTCCCCTGCATGTCCCGGACATCGGCTGCGTACTCCGCCCGCGGTCGCAGCGTGACGGGGTCGATGGGGGTGGGGGCGATGTAGCTCGTGCGGTCCGTGGTGAGCATGATGCCCGTCGGCCGGTTCGAATAGATGACCACAGATGCCGAAAGATTGCGGACCGCGTCCACGGTCCGTGAGTTCTTCCAGGATAGGCTGGCGAACCCGGCACCGTCTCGTTGGAGGGTATGGACCGTGGCGGCAGCATCTCTGAGACTGATGCTGAGGGCCAATGCCCCAAGCAACAGCGCCGACCCTCGGGAAGCCCGGTTCCCCTTGCTCCACAACCACGAAAGCAGCGCCACGCTCAGCAGCATCAGCGCCAGGTAGACCGGAGCCAGGATCCTGGTGTCCATCGGCGTGCTGGCATCGAACAGGCTCATCGATGCCACCAGGAATAGCAGGTAGGCGGGGATGAACAATCCAAGCGTCCACCCAATGGCTGCGGCCGCATCTGCCTTTGGGGCATGTCGCCAGGCATACAGCAAGGCCGCCACCGTTGCGACGAGTGCCACCCAGGCCAGCACGCCGAACAGGGCGTTGACGATGGCCTGGGTTGATCCCAGTCCATCCGGCCTGAGCCAGGCCATGATCTCCTGCATTCCAAGGGTCAGTTGCCCGGTGGGGATCGGGTGCCAGTACAGGGTGCGGTTGGTGGCTGTGCCAGTCAGTGCCGTGTTGCGCCATAACCAGGCCAGGACAGGTGGGGCGAAGCCTGCCAAAACAAGAGTCATTGACCGGAGGCGTCGCTCCCGCCTCCCTTCCAGAACCAGCAGCGCGCCCAGAAGGGCAACTGCCAGGCTGATGGCGGCGTAGCGCGTCAGATAGCACAGTCCCAGCGCGCCCCCGCTCGCCACCAACCAGATCCCGCGTCCTGAGTCGAAGTAGGCTGCAACCAGCAGGAGGACAAGCAGTGAGAGCGCGAGGTAGAGCGGCTCACTCAGCAGACGGGAGTGGGTGACAAGCATCGCATCCGAGAATGTGAAGAGAGCGGCGCAGAACAGAGACCACGCCTGAGATCGGGTTAGCTTCAAGGCGACAAGCCCTGTCAGCAAAATACCGGCACCGAAGAGCAGTACGACCTCGATCCTGGCGCCAAGGAGCAGATCCAAGCCGATCCATCCCGCGCCAGCCAAGACCATGGAGAACAGCGGCGGGAAGTGAGTGATCGGTCGAACCTCCCCGCCGCCGGACAGCCGCACATACCCGTCCCCGCCCAGCAGACTTTCGGCTCCTCCCACGTAGGCGGCGGAATCATTCACCAGCCCGAGCCCGTAGGGAGTGCCGATCTTCAGCATGTACATCCCCACCACGGCGAGAAGGAGCAACGCCAGTCCGTAGGCCAACCAGCGCGTCCAGGGTGTAGCCGGGCTACGCATGGGGCTCTGGGTTGAGGAGCGGAGAGGCCTGGCGCCGGCCGTGGCGCAGGTCATCGGGGACCAGCATGCAGCTTGGGCGGGGAGTCAGAGGTAGAAGGCCGGCTCTTATTCTCATTCGCTCTCGAACTTCGCAGCCGCCGCATGTTCGGCAGGCGGGAGGGGAGAAGGGATGGATCGTTACCCTCGTCGAGCTAAATCCTCAAGGTGCTTGTGGCGCGCAGCCAGCGGGCCAGTTGCCACTCAGCAAACAAGCTCACAGCAAGCATCCCCAGGAAGACGCCCTGGATCGCCGCCGGGCCGGAAGCGGTGATGGGCGAAGGCGGATGCATCACCTGCTCCGCCCGCCCGAGAGAGAACGCCAGCAGGGCGAAATAGGCGAGATTGGCGGCGCTGTTCCACGACGGGCGCCCGACCAGCGTCAACCCCACCTGCAAGATCAGCCCGGCAAGGGCGAAGTCCAGTCCGATGCGCCAGCGCGGTTCCTGCAGGAACAGCGCATTCCAGTTCAGCTGCATCGTTAGCAGGCTGATCGGCAGGTAGGTCACCCAGAACACGGTGCCGGTCACGCCAAGTGCCCGCGACCACGCGTGCCACGCCGGGCCTCGCGTAACCAGCCCAATGGCTCCGGCCACCGCCGCCGCGGCCAGGCCGAGCAGTGCCGCCCACACCCAGGCGCCGTGCAGGTAGACCAGCCTGACATTCGGCCCCAGCGTGCGTTCCCGAGGGCCGAGTCCGATCAGAAGAGCTAGGACTAGCAGGGCGAGCGCGAGCAGGAGCACGGGTGCGAGGCGGCGGGACATGGGGGCATTGTATCGCGGCTGTGGGCGAACTAGCCCGCCAGGCCGATGGTCAGATCCGGCCGTCCGGGATGCGAGCCGTGATCGCCGGCGAGACTGCGCAGATGGGGGATGGGTACAAGCCAAACCGCAGGCCGCGGCCGACGCCCGGCGCTACTTCAGCATCGGCATGTTGAGGCCGTGCCGGCGGGCGGCGGCGATCGCTTCCGGGTAGCCGGCATCGGCGTGCCGGACGACACCCATCCCGGGATCGGTCGTCAGCACGCGCTCGAGGCGGCGCGCGGCTTCTGGCGTGCCGTCGGCCACTATGACTTGACCTGCATGTTGGCTGAAGCCGATGCCCACGCCTCCTCCATGGTGGAAGGACACCCAGGTCGCCCCGCCGACGGCGTTGATCAACGCGTTAAGGATGGGCCAGTCCGAGACAGCATCCGTTCCGTCGATCATCCCCTCGGTCTCGCGGTTGGGGGAGGCCACCGATCCGGCGTCCAGATGATCCCGGCCGATCACAATCGGGGCCGTGACTTCGCCGGACGCAACCAGCTCGTTGAACCTCAACCCCGCCCGCGCCCGTTCGCCATACCCAAGCCAGCAGATCCGGGCCGGCAGACCCTGGAATTGGACCTTGTCGCGGGCCATCATCAACCAGCGCCGCAGGTGTGCGTCCTTCGGGAACAGCTCGAGAACGGCGCGGTCCGTCCGGTAAATGTCCTCGGGGTCGCCCGACAGGGCGACCCAGCGGAAGGGACCCTTGCCTTCGCAGAAGAGGGGGCGGATGTAGGCCGGGACGAATCCCGGGAACTCGAAGGCATTGGTGACGCCAGCGTCGTAGGCCCGCTGGCGCAGATTGTTTCCGTAGTCGAAGACCTCGGCGCCGGCCTCGCGAAAAGCCAGCATCGCCTGCACATGGCGAGCCATGGATTGCATCGCCCGCTGTCCGTACTCCTCCGGCCGCCTGGTCCGCAACTCGTCGGCTGCCGCCAGGCTCAACCCGGTCGGAACGTACATCAGCACATCGTGGGCGGGCGTCTGGTCAGTCACAACATCGGGGACGATCCCGCGCTCGGCCAGCTCAGGGTAGACCTCGGCCGCGTTCCCGATCAGTCCGATGGACAGCGGGCGCTGCTCCCGTACCGCCTGCTCGACGTTGGTCATGGCCTCTTCGAGCGTGTCGACCACCATGTCGACGTAGCCGCGGTCCAGCCGCCGTCGGGCGCGGGTGGGATCGACCTCGACGACAAGCGCTACCCCTTCGTTCATCGTGACCGCCAGCGGCTGTGCCCCGCCCAT
>CAZBJQ010000008.1:0-38527 GCA_964492235.1 uncultured Anaerolineaceae bacterium
CAGGCTGCAGCCAGTAACCAGCGGGGGTCGAGACCGGACGGTACAAAGGCGCTTATCCCGAATCCGGGCCCTTTGCCTGCGCCATATCGGAACCGATGAAATGCCCACAAGGCGGCTACGGTATGACAGCTACCGCCCGCGCCGCGCCGACCGATACACATTAGCCCCCTGCGCCCCCTTGATTTCGGTTCGAACAAGGGATCAGAGTCCCTCCGGGCCTCGCCTCACAGTGCGCGCAGCCGGTGGCAAAGAGGCCGTGTTGATCAACGTGTTCAACTCGAATCGGACCCGACCACAAGGGAGCTCGAGCTCTGCAACCAATGGATCAAGCCATGTGCCTTTCCGCTCCTAGATTGCCGGCCAGATGTAGAGGAACTCAGCCAGATTGATTCCCAGATGGGCTGCGAACGGGGCAAGGGGACGGCCTCCGAAGGCCGGGACGATCAACGGTCCAGGCGTGAGGCGCCAAGGCCGACTCGACAGCAGCTCACCCTGGAACGGAACGGGGCACCGACGTACAATGGATGCTCCAAAGGGAGCGAGTCGATGACGGTTTCACGGGATCTCGCCCAGGTGTATCTCTGTCCCCGCTGCCTGAGTGCGGAGGCATCGCCGGGACTCTGCCCGCGCTGCGGTGAGGAGCGGTTGGCATGTCGCCCCGGCGACCCCGAGGATCCGTGCCGCCGGCCGATCATGGATGCAGAGGGCAGGGTGCGGACGCGGGCACCCCTGTGGTGGCTACGGGCGAGCCTGGCGCAGGCGCCACGCTGGCTGGAGACGGGTCACCGCACAGAATTGTAGAGGAGCGAGGCAGGAACCGAATGGAACGAGTCATTGTCATTGGATCGGGACCGGCGGGACTGACAGCTGCCCTGTATGCCGCCCGGGCCAGCCTGTCGCCTCTGGTGATCTCCGGCAACCAGCTGGGCGGACAGGTGTCCATCACAAGCGAGGTCGAGAACTACCCCGGATTCCCGCAGGGCACCACCGGTCCGGAGTTGGTTGAATTGATGCAGAAACAGGCGGAGCGCTTCGGCGCCCGCATGTTGATCGACGAAGTGACCGAGGTTGATCTGCGCCACGGGAGTCCTTTCCGGATCAAGACGCACGCTGACGAGTTCCAAACGCAAGCTCTGCTGATTGCCACCGGCGCCTCCCCGCGGCGCCTGGGGGTGCCGGGGGAATCGGACTTGATCGGCCGGGGGGTCTCATTCTGTGCGACGTGCGACGGTTTCTTCTTCCGCGGGAAGAAGGTGGTCGTCGTCGGCGGCGGCGATAGCGCCGCGGAGGAAGGACTGTTCCTGACGCGCTTTGCCGAAGCCGTGCGCGTGGTGCATCGACGGGACCAACTGCGGGCGGGTGAGGCGTTGAAGCGTCGGGCGTTCGCCAATGACAAGATGTCCTTTGTCTGGGATAGCCTGGTGGAGGAAATCCTGGGTGATGGGAAGGTGGAGGCGGTCCGGCTGAGGAATGTCAAGACGGATGAGGTCAGCCAACTTGCCGCCGATGGCGTGTTCATCTACATCGGTCACTACCCGAACACAGAACTCTTCAAAGGCCAGCTGGCGATGGATGAACACGGCTACCTGACGACCGATGGCCGCATGATGACCAGCATTGAGGGGGTGTTTGCCGCCGGAGAAGTGCAGGACCCGGTCTTCCGCCAGGTTGCCTCCTCCGTAGGGCAGGGCTGCGCCGCGAGCATCATGACCGAGCGCTGGCTGGCGGAACGCACATGACCTTGGCCACTTCCGCTGGAATCGCCTACCAGGAGAGCCTCGATGGGCGCTCCGGCCTTGGCAGTCAGCCGGTGGTCTTGATTCACGGTGCCGGCGCCCATCATCTCTTCTGGCCGCCGAGGCTACGACGCATGAGCGGCGAATGGGTGCTTTCGCCCGATCTGCCCGGCCACGGCCAATCCCCCGGTCCGGCCGAGGCGGGGATTGCCCAGTCCGCCGCCCGCCTGCGCCAATGGATGACCTCGCTGGACCTGGGACCGGCGGTTCTGGTCGGGCATTCGATGGGGAGCGCCATCTCGCTGGAGTTCGCTTTGGGCTGGCCGGAGCAGGTGGCGGGACTGATCTTGATCGGAGGCGGTCGCTGCCTGCCGGTCAACCCCTGGCTGCTGGAGGCCACGGCCGACCCGAAGCGTCTCGGCGAGGCCGTTGAGCGCATCATTCAGTGGTCGTTCAGCCGCCAGGCGCCGAGATCGCTGCCTGCGCAGGCGCATGAGCGCATGTTGGCCGCCGCGCCCGTGGTGCTGCATCAAGACCTGACGGCCTGCAACGTATTCGATGTCGGAGAAAGACTCCCGAGCTTGCGCCTGCCGACGCTGGTTTTGTGCGGAAGCGAAGATCGGATGACCCCGCCGGAGGCGAGCCAATCCTTGGCGGAGACAATCCAAGGCGCCGAACTGGAGTTGGTCGAAGGCGCCGGCCACATGGTGATGTTGGAGAAGCCGGAGGCCGTCGAGAGCCGGATGCGGGACTTCCTGAATCGCTGGTTCCATCCGGGCGATCGTCCGGCATAGAACTGCCCCGTTCCGGTTCGACCGACGGATCGCCTCAAGGAGGCTGATGGAAAAGCCATGGCTGCATGCGAGAAACTGGCACTATGCGGTTCCCTTCTCTGAGAAAAACATTCCTCATCAAGCTGCAAGGCGCACCAGAGCCGCTGGCCGGCCACCAGGCCCGCCGGCTTCGGTTGGATAGCACACCCCCGATCGGGCCATCTTTGACTACAATCATCCGAATTCCGCGGCCCCAGGTCAGGCTGGCTGCCCCCGCCTGCGGGGCCAGGGTACAGGAGCGTCTATGATCACGATCGGGCCCTGGCAGTTACCTGTGCCGTCGTTCCTGGCGTTCTTGCCGGCGCCGCTTGCCTGGGCGCTGGTGAGCCTGGTGCTGTGGCTGGGGCTCGCCCTGGTGCTGCAGTTCATCCTCTTTCGACTGGTCAAGGCGCTGGCGCGACGGACGGAGACCGATGTCGAGGATGTCCTGATCGACATCACCCGACGACCCCTCGTCCTGACAATCGTTGTGTTCGGGACGCGGCTATCGCTGCAAGCATCCCACTTGAACACCCCATTGGTCCTGAATGCCATCCGCTGGTTGGGGGCGTTCGTGATGGCCATCATCGCCTACTGGTGCTGGAGGGTTTTCAAGGAGGTCATCGTCCACTACGGGGAACGGGTCGCCCGCCGCAGCGAGTCGCGGCTGGATGACGTTCTCCTGCCAATCGCCAACCAGTTCGCGCCGATGGTGATCTTCCTGATCGCCGGCGCCATCATCCTGCAGTATCTAGGCGTTCGGTTGGACGCCTTGCTGGTGGCGATCGGCGGCGCGGCCTTCATCCTGGCCTTTGCGTTGCAGGACATCCTGTCCAACATCTTCAGCGGGATGATGCTCCTGGTCGACACCCCTTTCCGCTACGGGGACCTGGTCGTGCTGGAGGATCAACGCTACTGCCAGGTCGTCCGGATCGGAGTCCGCGTGACACAGCTGTATGACATCGACACCCATTCGGTCATCTACATGCCAAACAGCCGGTTGGCCAATGAGCGCCTGGTGAACCTGATGCAGCCGACGGCCGAGTCGATCTCGATCGTCCGACTGGAGCTACACCGCGACACAGACGTCGAGCTCGCCCGAAGGCTGCTGGCCGATGTGCTGAACGGCCACCCTGACCTGCTGGGGGTCATCTCCGACAAGCGAATCAGTCTGGGGAGTTTCGGCGTGCTCAGCCAGGCCAAACGCGAGCACGGGGAGAAGCGGCTGGCTGCCGAGAATGAACTCGACCGGACAATACATACGGCCGAGGCGACGCTGCGGGCCTTTGCCGCCGAGATCAGCCTGATGGAGAAGCGGGGATTCGACCGGAAGGAGAAGGGCGTCTTGCTCGATCGCTTTGCCGGGCTGTCTGAACAGCTGGGCCTGGTGACCTCCTTTGACAAGCGGCTCGACGAATGGAAAGGCGGGCTGGAGGAGTTGTTTGACTCGCTCACGCCCGAGCTGCCGCCCAACTCGCTGGTACGCCGGGCTTGGGACTGGGTGGCAGTCTGGACCCTGGACCCGGACATCGAGATCGGGGTGGACGATCAGTTGCTGCGTGCCCGCTGGGCGCCGCGCCTGCTCGGGCTGCAGCGTCGATTGCAGGAACTGCAAGGAAGGATCGAGAATCCAGAGACGCTCGAGCAGCGGCTGGATGATGCTGTGCTGCGGCTGGCTCGCTGGCTGGTCACCGATTTCAAGCAACCGGTGCCGCCCTGGAAGTGTTCGGCGGCGTCTTTCAAGGGGTTCCAGGACGGGGCTTTGGTGTTCAACTTGTTCTTCTTTGTGGACAACATTGAGCTGGAACATTTCTTCCGCCAGGCGAGAGTAGAGGGGGAGCTGCGCCGTGAGGTCGCCCGGCGTCTGCGGCAGGAGGGGATCGAATTCGCCAGCCTGAGGCAGGAAGTGGTGATGCGTCCGGGGCCGGCCAGGGAGCGGGAGTAGCCGCGGGCGGTTGTGTCCGCCTGCGGCTGGCCAAGGAGTACCTGGGGCTCACCCAGGCAGTCGGAGTCTCCGGCGCAGCGCCGGAACCAACATCACCAGAGCCCGTGCGCGGTGGCTCAAGTGGTTCTTCTCCTCCATCGGGAACTCCGCCATCGTGCGTCCGGTCCCGGCCACTACGAAGATCGGGTCATACCCGAAGCCGTGATCGCCACGCGCTACAGGGATAATCCACCCGGCGCACTCGCCGGAGGCGATGTCCGTCAGGCCATCTGGGCCGCACAGCGCCATCGCACAACGGAAGCGAGCGGTCCACGGGCGAGGGTGGCCTTGCAGCAGGCTCAGCAGCCTGGTCCGCCGGTCGGCGTCGGTCGCCCCTGGTTCGAGCAAGCGGGCCGACCGCAGCCCTGGGGCACCCCCCAACGCCGACACTTCCAAGCCGGTGTCGTCGGCCAGCGTGAAGAGGCCGCTGGCAGCAGCAAAGGCTTCGGCCTTGAGTCGGGCGTTCTCTGCATAGTCAGCCCCCACCTCGTCCACCCGCAGTCCCAGGCCAAGTGACATCGGGTCGGTCACCGCCAATGGCAGCCGGCGTAGCAGCGCCCGCATCTCTCGCAGCTTTCCGGGGTTGGTTGTGGCAACGAGGACTGAGGGCCCATTGACTATTCGCACAGTACCTTCACCCTAGCTATGGCGGTCATAACATGATCCGTACCAAGGGTCCGACACATATGGGGCGCCACGCGCCAATTGCTTCCAATAATGCGCCGAACTTGACGGTCGATTCTAACTATGTTATAATGCCAGCGTTTTATTGGAAAGAGAATTGACAGGCGGCGGTGTGACTCAAAGCAGCCGGCACCCGTTGCGAATAAACGTCGGCTTCCTGCTTCACGAAAACGTCGGCTACAGTCGCACATTCGACTTCGACCACCCGGCCGTCCAGATCGGTGAGGATCTGGCCATCCGCAAGCTCCGGGGGTCGTTGCGTTTTACCCGGACCGCCCAGGGCCTGTACGGCGAGGGCCCGCTGCAGGCCACCACGACCATGGAGTGCGTCCGCTGCCTTTCCGAGTTCGAACAACCGCTGGCGATCCGGGTGGACGAGTTGTTTGCCTATACCTCGGGGCAGACCACCGACCCCCTGTTGGTCGTGCCCGAAACGGGCGTCCTCGACCTGAGCCTGCTGCTACGGGAGTATCTGCTGCTGGATTTGCCTCTCCAGCCTCTGTGCAAGGCCGATTGCCTGGGGCTGTGCCCGGAGTGCGGCAACAACCTGAACGAGTCCCCCTGCTCGCACCCCCAGGACCAAATTGACCCTCGGCTGGTGGCGCTGCAGTTACTGCTGGAGGACTCCAGCCGAGCCGACTCTGCCTAGGCGGTCGGCGACAGGAGGCATGTATGAGTATATCCAAGGATCGTTGGCAGAAGCGGGAAGCCTTCTCGGCCTTGCTCGAGAAAGGTGACTACCAGGGTTTCGTCACGAGCGAGGAAATCGTCGCCGTCTTCCCGGAGGTCGAGGAGTCCACGGAACGCTTCGAGCGGATCCGGACTTTCTTCCACGAAGCAGGGATTGAGGTCTTTGATGACTTGGCCCAGGTGCCGACGGAGTTCACGCCGGACGCTGCCACGCAGGAGGTTGAAGCTTTCGACCTGAGCGCCATTTCAAGCGATGACACCGTGGGCCTGTACTTGAAGGAAATGGCGCGCGTCCCGTTGCTGACCACCGAAGAAGAGGTCGACCTGGCGACACGCATCGAAATCGGCAAGGCGGCCGAGGCCAGGCTGGCCCGCCTGAACGGCAATGCCACGCCCAAGAAGCGCATGCAGTTCCAGATGGAGATTCAGGACGCCCTCGCCGCCCGGGACCATCTAATCAAGGCCAACACACGGCTGGTGGTGAGCATCGCCAAGAAGTACATGGGTCGCGGAGTTCCCTTCCTGGACCTGATCCAGGAGGGCAACCTCGGGCTGATGAAGGCGGTGGAGAAGTTCGACTACCACCGCGGCTACCGGTTCAGCACCTATGCCACGTGGTGGATCCGCCAGACGATCACGCGGGCCATCGCCGATCAAGGCCGGACCATTCGCGTCCCGGTGCACATGTCCGACCGCATCCGCCGGCTGTACAAGGTCGCTCGCGACCTGGAGCAGGACATCGGCCGTAAACCGACGCCGGAGGAGATTGCCCGCGTGCTGGAATGTGACTCGCGCAAGGTGCAATGGATGATGCGGGTTTCCTGGCGTCCGCTATCGCTCGAATCCCCGGTGGGCGAGGAGGAAGACTCGGAACTGGGCGCCTTCGTCGAGGATGAGGGCACACCCACACCGACCCAGACTGCCTACACCAACATGATGCATGACAAGATCGAAGAGGTCTTGGCCACCCTCACCCCACGCGAAGCACGCATCCTGCGCCTGCGCTTCGGGCTGCATAACGGACGGGCGTACACGCTGGAGGAGGTCGGGCAAAAGTTTGGTCTGACCCGTGAGCGAATCCGTCAGATCGAAGGGAAAGCGTTGCGCCGGCTGCGGCACCCGCGGCGAGCGCGCCAGCTGCGTGACTATCTGACATAACGCGCCGGCTCCTATGCCGAGCCTTGCGCCAGTACCTGAGGGCCCATCCCGGCCTGAAAGTCATCGCGACCTGTGGGAACAGCCCCCGCAGGTCGCGGCCTTTTCTCACCGGCGAGAATTATGAGTTCGTCCCGAGCGGATGGGGCAAAAGCAGGTTGATGAAGAGTACCTTTGTCGGAGAAGGGATCGGCACATGCGCCAGTCTCGCTCAGGAGGCATGGCTTCTCATCAGACCTCTAAGGGTTTGCGGCCGGAGCGACAGGCTGCTCCTGCAGGATGCGCAGCAGCAGCCGCATGGCAGCTTCTGACGACTGCTCTTTCACTGCTGTCCGGTCCCCCGGCCAGACGTGCTGCTCGGCGACCTGGCGCTGGCGGGTGCTGACCGCGATCCAGGTCAGGCCGACGGGCTTGTCCGGCAATCCGCCGGAGGGTCCGGCGATGCCGGTCACTGCCAGGCCGATGTCGGCGCCGAAAGCCAGACGGGCGCCGTGGGCCATCTCGAGCGCGGTCTCGCGGCTGACAGCGCCGTGATCATACAGTGTCTGGTGACGTACCTGGAGCAGGCGTTCCTTGGCATCATAGGCGTATGCGACAACCCCGCCCAGGAAGTAGTCCGAGGACCCGGGCACCTGCGTCAGGCGGTGCCCGATCAGCCCGCCGGTACAGGACTCACCCAGGGCCAGAGTCCACCCCCGGGAGCGGAGGGCGCTGCCTACCTGCAGCTCAAGAGGTTGGTCGGTCATCGGCTGTGCTCCCGGCGCCCCGATGTTCGGTCGCCCGTTCCGATTATAGGCCAGGCGGCGCAGGTCCGCCCTCGCCTCCCGCCAGGGGTTGATTGACGGCCTCTGCGGCCGCGGGTATGCTACGCGCCATGGATCAACTGTCGCTGTTCTCGCCCGGATCAAAGGTTCTGACCGTGAGCGAGGTCAACCGCTACCTGCGCCTTATGATGGAAGACGATGATCAGCTGCAGGAGTTGTGGGTCCGGGGTGAGGTCTCCAACCTCTCCCGCCCGTCCTCGGGCCATCTGTACTTCACCCTTAAAGACGCCCAGGCCGCACTGCGGTGTGTGATGTGGCGGGCAGACGCCCAGCGACTTCCCATGCAGCCGCGCGAGGGGGAGGCACGGGAAGTGCATGGACACATCAGCCTGTACGAGGCCGGCGGCCAGGTGCAGCTGTACGCCGATGACATGCGCCAGGCTGGCGAGGGGGTGCGCTTCCAGGAGTTCCTGCGCCTCAAGGCTGCCCTTGCTGAGGAAGGGCTGTTCGATGCCGAGCGCAAGCGGCCGCTGCCGGCCTGGCCCCAGCGCATTGGCCTGGTGACGTCGCCAAGCGGTGCCGCCCTGCGGGACGTGCTGACGGTGCTGCAGCGACGATACCCTATCGCCGAAGTGCTGCTTGCCGCGACCTCCGTTCAGGGCGAAGAGGCGCCTGCCGGGATCCGGGCGGCGCTGCGCGAACTCAACCGCCGGGCCAAGCCGGATCTGATTCTGGTGGTGCGCGGCGGCGGTTCGATGGAAGACCTGTGGGCTTTCAATGAGGAGAGCGTAGTGCGAGCGATCGCGGCCTCGGTCGCGCCGGTGGTCACCGGAATTGGCCATGCAACGGACTTCACCCTGGCGGACTTCGCTGCAGATGTGCGGGCAGCCACTCCCTCGGCCGCGGCCGAAATCGCCACGCCCCATCAGCAGGAGCTTCGCCAGCAGATGACATCGGATCGGCGGAGGCTGGCGCTAGCCTTCGTGCGGCAGGTCGGGCGCGCTCGGGTGGCGATGGACGAAAGGCTGATCGCCCTGCGCCTGGTGTCCCCGCGTGCCCAGTTGGCCAATGTGCGTCAGCAGCTGGATGACCGGATTCGCCGCGCCGTGGCCGCCCTGGCACATGCCATGGCGCTGCGGCGGGCGGCAGTCCAGGGTCTGGCGCAGACGCTGACCGCCGTCGGTCCCCAGGCGGTCCTGGCACGTGGCTACGCCATAGTCACCCGCGCCGACGACCGCCGGATAGTGCGCAGCGTCTTGCAGGTCCGGCCTGGCCTGTCGCTCGACCTGCGCGTCGGCGATGGCACTATCCCGGCCAAGGTGAGCCCTCCGGGCGGAAAGGAGTAGCCATGCCGCGGACCAAGTCCCCCAAGGAAGCCACCTTTGAGCGGACCTTCGAGGAACTGGGTGACGTGGTCAGGCAGTTGGAGGCAGGCGACCTGCCGCTGGAAAAGGCCCTGGCGCTGTTCGAGCGCGGGCAGGTGCTGGCTGCTCGCTGCACGCAGCTGCTCGACCAGGCTGAACTGCGGGTCAAGGCGCTCGTCATGGAAGACGGCGGTGAGTTTACGGAGGTCGACGTGGAGCCGGAGGATCTCTGAGCCGTGTTGAACGGCATGCTGCATAACCCGGCTTTGGTTTGTGCACTGGTGGCATGGGCCATCGCCCAGGGCGCCAAGGCGCCGGTCGAGTACTTGCGCACGCGCCGCTGGGATTGGTCGCTCTATCTGCGGGCGGGGGGCATGCCCTCGTCACATACGGCGCTGGTGGTGGCTGTGGCGCACGCCATCGCCCTAACGGAAGGGTTCAACTCGGCGACGTTTGCCCTGGCCTTCGTCGTGGCGATGATCGTCGTCTACGACGCGACCGGAGTCCGGCGCCAGGCCGGACTGCACGCCGAGGTCATCAACGCGCTGTTGCGAGACCTGGTCGCCGGCCATCCCTTGAAGCAGGCCGAGCTGATTGAGCTCCTCGGGCACTCTCCACTCGAGGCGCTCGTCGGGGGCGTGCTGGGGCTAGTGGTGGCCCAGGTGCTGGCGCCCGGGCTGACGGCGGGCTGAGAACCGGATTGCGCTATCCCCGCTCCGGGAACTTCATTCGGCAAGGCTACCCCTTTGGAGTTCTAGGCGAGACCCGGGCGGAGCGGCGGGCGGCCCGCCACAGAGCCAAGGGCTCCGGGGCGCGCAGCCCGGCGGCAACGGCCAGGTAGACAACTATCCCCAGCAGGATCCCGCCGATCGCGACCTGGATGGCCGACTGCGAGGCGGTGAAGCGGCCCCAGACGATCAGCACCAGGGACATGGTGACGGTGGCTGCGACCGAAGCCAGCAGGCCCGCACGCAGCCTTGCACCCTCCAGCCCGCTCAGGCGACGGCGAATCAGCACGAGTAGAACGATGCATTCCAGAGCGGTGGCCAGCGAGTTCGCCATCGCCAGTGCGCCATGGGGCATCCACCCGATCTGGATGAAGACCCTGGAGAGCGCCAGGCTGAGGAGGACATTCAAGGTCATCGCCACCACGCCGATCAGCACCGGCGTGCGCGTGTCGTGTAGGGCATAGAAGGCCCGGCTGACGATCTCAACCAGCGAGTGCCCGACCAGACCGGCCGCAAACCAGATCAAGCCCCAGGCGACCATGTCGGTCGACTGAGCGCCGAAGGCACCGCGCTGGAAAAGCGCTGCCACAATCGGCGTGCTAAGCAGGATCAGGCCCAGGCTGGCAGGGAGCGCCAGGAAAAACACCGCCCGCAGCGTGTTCCCCAGGGAGGCGCGCATGGACTCCAGCTGCCCGCGGGCCACCTGGGCCGAGAACGTGGGCAGGGCGGCGATGCCCGAGGCCTGGGCAATGACGGCCTGCGGCATGATCATCAGGGTGAAGGCGAAGGTCAACGCGGCCAGGCTGCCCTGCGGCATGGCGGAGGCCAGGATGGTGTTGACCAGGAAGTTGATCTGCACCACTGCCACACCCAGCAGCCGTGGGAGCATCAGCCGTCCGACCTCGGCGACAGCCGGGTTCCCGGAGCCAAGCGTGAGCGAATAGCGCCCATCCAGTCGTAGCAGGCTTGGAATCTGGACGCCGAGGTGTAGGACTGCGCCCAATACGACACCCCACGCCAGGCCGGCGATCCCCATCTCGGGCACCAGCAGCCACATGCCGAGGATCCAACCAAACCGATACATGGCCGGTGCCAGCGCGGGCAAGGCGAATCGCTGGTGTGCATTGAGGATCCCCATGACCAGACCGCTGAGACCGAAGATGGCCGGGGCGATCAGCAGAATCCGCATCAGCGACGCCGTCAGGGCGATCTGATCCGCCTCGGTGAACCCAGGCGCCAGGGCATGGGTGACCAACCAGGGGGCGCCGATCGCTGCCAAAGCTGAGGCCAGAAGCAGGACGATCACCACCAGGTTGCCGACGGCAGACGCCAGCCTCCACGCGCTGCGCCGGTCGTTGCGGGTCAGCAAACCGGTGAAGGTGGGGATGAAGGCGGAGGCCAGGGCACCCCCGGCCATCAGCAGAAAGATGATTTCTGGAATCCGGTTGGCGGCGTAGAAGGCATCGAGTTCCGCCTGGGTGCCAAACTCCCTGGATACCAGTATGGTGGTGATCAGGCCGATCAGGCTGGACAAGGCCAGTCCGACCATAACCACGCTGGCGCCGCGGGCGATCTGGCGATCGCCGGTGCTGAGCGTTGTTTCGCTCATGGGCGAGGATTATAGACTACGGGGACGGCGGAGTGCCCAGCGAGGAGGCCAGGGTTGCTGTCGGTCGACAGGGCGGCGGGATACAATGAGGCGTAGTTCCGATCGGTCCATGGGAGCCCGCACATGATCCGAACCCTGCATCTCTCAACCAAGGGCGTCTTGCGCCTCGTGGAACCGGCACAGCTTTCGGCGGAACTGCTGCGAGCATCACGCGGAACGCTCTGGCTTGACTTCGAAGGCGAGCCAGTTGAAACCTGCGAGCCGATCCTGCGCGATGTCTTCCGGTTTCATCCGCTGGCAATCGATGATGCGCTGCGCGAGACGCACATTCCCAAGCTGGATGACTGGGGCGACTACTTGTATATCGCCTTCCATGCCGTGGAGTTCGATCTGGACGGCGGCTCTCACGTCAACACCAGCGAGGTGGATTTCTTCTTGGGGGGCGGCTATCTCGTCAGTCATCATGACGAGAAGATTCCTGTGCTCGACAAGATCTGGGACCGCTGCGACAAGGACCGTCGCATCCTGGGTGAAGGCGCCGACCACACGCTGTATGTGATCCTGGATGAACTGGTCGAAAGCTACATGGGCGCCTTCCAAGAGATCGATGAAGCTGTGGATGCACTGGAAGATGAGATTCTCGAAAGTTCGGCCAAGGAAACCCTGGGCGATATCTTCAAGCTCAAGCGGGCCCTGGTGCAGCTGCGGAGAACATTGGCTCCGCAGAGGGAAGTGCTCACTGCGCTAGCCCGAGGCAGTTACTCAGTGATCGATACGCGGGACCGTGTCTACTTCCGCGATGTGTACGACCACCTGGTGCGTATGTTCGACATTAATGAATCGATGCGAGACCAAGTCGGCGGTGCGCTCGAGACCTACCTGTCGGCGACGAACAATCGCATGAACGAGATCATGAAAACGCTGACAGTGATCACCACCTTGTTTATGCCCATTTCGTTCATCGCCAGCTTCTTTGGTATGAACTTCTTCAGTCCGACCTTCCCTCTCGAGCATTGGACGGGACGGACCGCCTTCGGGCTGATGATGGCCTTCACGGTGACGATCCCAGTGAGTTTCTACGTCTGGGCGCGACGCCGCGGCTGGGTAGGGAAATAGCCGGCGAGCGGTCGGTGCATGCCAGGGCTGCCCCGAGCATCCGTCTGCGACGAGAGAAGAAAGCGAAATGTGGGGCGGAGGCGAGGCCCCACCCCACATTGCACTTTCGTTCGCTACCCGGTCGACGTCTACTGGATTTCGTAGACCAGCGACACCTGGACCTGGACCTCTTGTGTCCCGGGGGCCGTCGGCACCCCGCCGCCACCGCCCCCGAGCCCCTCGGCGTAGACACCGTACATCGGAGGGGTGTACGTGGATGTGCTGACGGATTTCAGCTTGCCCAGTGTGACCCCGGCGCTGGAGGCCAGTAGTTGGGCCCGGGCCTGCCCATCCTGCATGGCTTGGTCCCGAGCCTGGTCCTGGGCGGGGGTTGGGTCCTGCAGTCCGAAGGTCACACCCTGGACAGTGTTGGCGCCAGCCTTGATCGCCGCCTGGAGCAGGTCGCCGAGCTTGCTGGTGTCGCGCAGTTTTACCGTCAGAGTGTGGTCGACGGTGTAGGTGACATCCTCCGTCGGGTTGCCGAACTCGTCGTACATCGGCTGTGACCACACGCTGAAGTAGGTTGACTGGATGTCGCTGGCTGCCAGCCCCACCAATCCGGCAGCGTCGATGACGGCCTGCGCTGCGGCATTGTTCTCGCTGACCGCCCTCGAGACACTCGGATCCTGGGTCTGGACGCCCAGGTTGACGGTCACCATATCCGGCGTGACATTCACGATGCCGGTGCCGCTGGTGGACAACGTCGGGACGACAGCGCTGTCGACGGCGGGGCTGCATCCGGCAAGCAGCAGCGCTGCCAGGATCAACACGATGAGAGACAGTCTATGGGTCATCTCTTTACCTCACAGGGCCCGTCAGGGAAGGATATACGACAGGCCGACCTGGGCCTGGTAGGTCAGGCTGCCGGGGGCTGATGGGACGCCGGCAGCCGCGCCCCCCTTGCCGCCTAGCATGATCTCATTGGGTGTCACCGGACCACCCCAGTAGTCCGAGACGGTGTACACGTCGCCGAGCACAATCCCGGCCGCGGCTGCCATCTGCTCAGCCTGCCGCTGGCCGTCGGCAACGGCCAGCTGCCGGGCCTCATCCAGAGCCGGAGCGGGGTTGTCGACCCCATAGACCACGCTTTGAACGCTGTTGGCGCCGGCGGACAGGGCATCCTGAAGGGCGGCGCTGAGCTTGGCCGGGTCGCGCAGCACGGCCGTCAGGGTGTTGTCGACGAAGTAGATCTCCTCGCCCGTCGAATTCCCGAACTCGTCGTACCTCATTTGCGTGTACACGTTGAAGTACGCGGTCTGCATGTCCTCAGGCGCCACGCCCGACTGCGACAGGGCGCTCATCACCTCGCCTGCAATCAGGTTGTTCTCTGCAACCGCCGAGCCGATCTCTGCTCCACGTGTCTGCACGCCGAGGGTGATCGTGACAATGTCCGGCGGCACGATGACAAACCCGGTTCCTGTGACGGAAAGGGTGTCCGGCGGCGCGGTCGGAGCGCCCAGCGCAGAACAGGCGGGCAAGACGAGGGCCGCTGCGGCTGCGATGGGGAGTAAGAGACGTAGTCTTGGCATAGTCCTTCCCTCCTTGACCGGCCCAAGTATAGACGGTGACCGCCGGTGGGGGTAGGTGGTACCTGCGGGGCAGCCCCTGGGGAATCGGGAGAGCCGGGGACGCCGACCCCGGCTCTCTTGTAAGGAGGAGAAGAAGAGATTCCGCCCTTCCGATCACCACGATACGCCGCTGCGGCCAGGGCTGCTGGACCCGTCCCTGACGCTTACCCTACGCTATCCCTACGCCGCTGAGCATCGTTGCAGTAGAATCCGGCTCATGCCCGAGATTCACGTCCTGCTGACCGTGCCCTTTCCCGAGCCGCTTGTCGAGCGCTTGCGTACGGTCTCGCCTGACATCCGTCTGCACCAGCATGCGGCGCGCACGGCGGAGGACCTGCCACAGGACTTGATGTCGGACGTGGAGGTGCTGTACACCCTCACCAGCCTGCCCCTGCCGGAGCAAGCGCCCAACCTGCGCTGGGTGCAATTCCACTACGCCGGGATCGACCACGTGCTTGACCATCCGCTGCTGCGGTCCGACGTGGCTATCACCACCTTGAGCGGGGCGGCGGCTCCGCAAATGGGCGAGTTCGTCCTGACCTGCCTGCTGGCGCTTGGACATCGCTTGCCGCGCATGGAGCGGGACCAGCGTGAGAAGCGGTGGGCGGAAGACCGGTTTGAGAGGTTCCGACCGATGGAGCTGCGGGGCAGCACGGTCGGGATCCTAGGGTATGGCAGCGTCGGAAGGGAGGTCGCCCGGCTGTGCCGGGCGTTCGGCGCCCAGGTCTTGGCCACCAAGCGAGACTTGATGCATCCGGAGGACCCTGAGTACCAGCTCAGTGGGCTGGGCGACCCCGCAGGAGATCTGGTCGACCGGTTGTATCCACCGCAGGCCATCGGCTCGATGCTGTCCCAGTGTGATTTCGCGGTGGTGGCCCTGCCGCTGACGGCCGAGACGCGAGGCCTGGTGGGGAGAAACGTGTTCAAGAGTATGAAGCCCAGCGCATTCCTGATTGATGTCTCGCGCGGCGGGGTCGTCGATCATGGGGCGCTGGTGGAAGCCTTGAGTGAGAAGCGCCTGGCAGGCGCCGCCGTCGATGTCTACCCGGTGGAGCCACTGCCCGAGAGCAGCCCGCTCTGGGACATGCCCAACGTGATTCTGTCGCCGCACGTTGCCGGGGCCTCAGCCGACTACTTCGAACGGGCGGCTGACCTGTTTGGCGAGAACCTCCGCCGCTACTTGGCAGGACAACCGCTGCTCAATCGGTACGACCGGCAGCGCGGCTACTGACATCACCGGGAGATCGTGTGATCAAGGGCGCCATCTTCGACCTGGGGTCCACTCTGCTGGCCTTCGAGGGGTCGTGGCCCGAGGTCCTTGAAGAAAGCGTGGATGTCCTCGCCCAGTCCCTGCAGTCGAGGGGTGTGGTGGTGGACTCGTCGGCCTTCGCCGATGCCTTTCGCCGGGCGAACGAGCGCTACCTGCAAGCGCGGCAGGTTGACCATCAGGAGCGGACAACCACCTTCGTTCTCCGGCAAGTACTGGCAGATCAGGGCCTCTCTCCGCCGTCGGATTCCATTCTGCGCCAGGCGCTGCAGGCAATGTACGCAGTGAGCGAAGCTCGCTGGCAGCGGCTGCCGGAGGCGGTCCCGGTGCTGCAATCGCTGCAACACCAAGGCCTGCGTCTGGGTTTGCTCTCGAATGCCGGCGATGCCGCCAATGTCGACCGCTTGATCGATCAGTCCGAGCTGCGCAGCTACTTCGACCCGATCGTGATCTCGGCTGCGATCGGAATTCGCAAGCCTGACCGGCGCGCATTTGAGCCCATACTTCGTGCCTGGCGCCTGCATCCTTCGGAGGTCGTCATGATCGGAGACGCTCTGGGGGAAGACATCCTCGGTGCACAAACCAGTGGCTTGCACCAGATCTGGCTGCGCACCTTCGCCGATCCGCAAGGCGTGGCGGCTTTTGAAGGCATCGTCCGCCCAGAGGCGGAGGCCGACAGCCTGAGACAGGTCATCGATCGGATCGACCGAATGAACGGACGCCGCCGCGGATGAAGCGGGCCCGCCTGCAGCCGGGCGGCGGGATGTGGCTGGCCTGCCCCGGGTGAGCGGCTGCGACGCGCAGGCGTGGGACCAAGAGCTTACCGTGTCAGACGGCTGGTGGCCGCTGCCAGCTCGCTTTGAGAAGGAGGCGGAGGTGGCAGTCACCTGCGTCGGCCACGGCCGGCGCCGGGGCCGTCGGGTGCAACCGGGCCAAAGCCCCGGTATCGTGAGAACAGTGGCAACAGTATGAAGAAGCCATTGTCCCGGTAGGAAGCCACCTCTCCCCTTCCCCGCGTGACGCACCACAGCCAACCGGAATTGGATTTCACGTCCGGGCTGCATCCTTGGTTATATGTATGGAATTGGATGGAGTAGATGGACAGAACGCTGGATCAGGTTCAGGACTTGGAGGCCCTGGTCGATCGACATGGCCGAGAGCTCCATGTCTACCTCTGGCGCATGCTGCAGGATGAGGTCGAGGCGGAGGATTGCCTGCAGGAGACCTTCTTGCGTGCCTTCCGTGCACTACCACGCCTGGAGGCGGGGTCGAACACCCGAGCCTGGCTGTATGTGATCGCGGCCAACGTCGGACGCACCTGGCTGAAGAAGCGGTCGCTCGAAGCCAGGTGGAGGGCGGCGACTCCCTTGGAGAACGCCGCAGGTGGAGACGACGAGCCGGCAACCAGCCTGGACAGAGCGCACCTGGCCGCAGCCGTCGACAGGCTGCCTCGGCGCCAGCGAGAAGCGCTGATCCTGCGCAAGTACCAGGCTCTCGACTACGCTACGATTGCCGCTATGCAAGGCAATACGCCGGCCGCAGCGCGCGCCAACGTCTACCAAGCACTGCGCCGCCTGCGGCGGTCGCTGAGTGAGAAAGATCGCTAAGGGAGAAGGCGCGATGTCGAAGATGGAGCAGATGCAATCACGGTGGGAGATCTGGCTCGGCGACCGGGAGGGATCGAGCGAGGCCGATCCGATGTTGGCGGCGCTCGACGTGGTCCTGGGACCCGAACCCACGGCCAAGGCCACCCATCAGGCGATTGTCCGATCCAAGGCTGCCCTCGCGGCGGCTTTACCGACTCCAATCTATTACGACGTGCTGCCGGACACGCCGGTTGGGTCGGTCTTCGTTTCGGTGGGACCGGCGGGGCTGAGGGATGTGACGATCGGTGGATCGGAGGTGGGCTTCCTTTCGCATCTGCGGGCGCAGGGACAGGCGGCACCCATTCGCTCGGCTCGAGAGACGCACCAGGTCACTTTCCAGATTGAACAATACTTCCGTGGAGAGCGAGCCGCCTTTGACTGCCCTGTGGACCTATCGGGTGTCACCGGCTTCCATCGGCAGGTGCTACTGGCCGCGGCGCGGATCCCCCGTGGCAGTGTCACCACCTATGGTGCGCTGGCGCGTTCACTGGGGAAGCCCAGGGCCGCCCGGGCGGTGGGCCGGGCCCTGGCAACCAATCCGGTGCCGCTGGTCATCCCGTGCCATCGGGTGATTGCCAGCGACGGTTCGCTTGGTGGCTATTCGGCCAGCAACGGCGTGGCGACCAAACTGCAGTTGCTCCGTTTCGAGGGCGCGGCACTTCCAGGTTGATGGCAGGGTAGAATGCTTCGGTTTGTCTGGATGCGGGGAGGGTAGGGAATGCGATCCAAGGAATGGGTAGCCTTTACTGGTTTGGGCTTGATCTGGGGATCTTCGTTTCTATGGATCAAGGTGGCCGTCCAGGATGTCGGACCGCTGACGCTGGTCAGCTGGCGGCTGCTCTTTGGTCTGCTGGGATTGGCGGCCGTGGTTCTTCTCCGCCGCCCGACTTTCCCCCGCAATCGGGCGCTCTGGGCTTGGTTGGCCCTGTTGGGGATCACCAACACCTTGCTGCCGTTCGCTCTGATCTCGTGGGGTGAGCAGCACGTGGATTCGGCGGTGGCCGCGATCCTGAATGGGACAGTCCCGCTGTTCACAATGGTAATCGCCCATTTCTCCCTGCACGATGACCGCATGACAGTGCCCCGGTTTGTCGGATTGATAGTCGGATTCATCGGCGTGATCGTCCTGATGGGACACGACCTGGACTTGGCCGCCATGAGGACCAACATTGGCGGACAAGCCGCCGTTGTTTTGGCTGCGCTTTCCTATGCCGCCAGTGCCGTACTTGCCCGTAAGAAGCTGCGTGGAATCGAGCCGCTGACTCAGGCATTCGTGCCGGTCGTGTCTGCGGCCTCCCTGGCATGGGTGGCCGCCCTCGTGGTCGAGGGAGGCGGCGCTCCATCCCTGCCCATCACCTGGTTTGCGCTCCTGTGGCTCGGCCTGCTCGGATCGTGTGTCGCCTACCTGCTGTACTTCTACCTGCTGCACCATGTCGGACCGACGCGGGCCACACTGGTGACCTATGTCTTCCCGGTCGTCGGACTGGTGCTCGGCGTCGTGTTTCTGGGGGAGACTCTCGACCTTGGTCTGGCGATCGGCGCGGCCCTAATTGTGGGCGGGATCGCCGTCGTCAACATCCGACCAGGTCGTGGTGCTGTCGCAGCCGAGATTCCATCAAAGATCTGACCGGCTGGTTGACATCCACCCGGAAAGATGGATAATGACGCAAACCGAGTGAGCAAAGGCGGAGACGGAGGAAAGTAGGCCGGCGGATATCGCCAGGGAGGCCGGGACGAGACTGCAATCCCGGCCCGATGGAAACCGGTCGAAGTTCCCTCCTGAGCTGCCCGGGGGAACGCCCCGACGGGGCTAGTAGTTCGGGCCGGAGCCCTCCCGTTGACACAGGGGCCGGATCATCACGGTTGGGGTGGTTCGGAGGAAGTGGGCCTGAGGTCAGGCCAAGAAGGGTGGTACCGCGGGTTGGCATGCCCGTCCCTTGATGGGGCGGGCATGTTGTTGGTCCCCGTGGACTAGGAGGGACGCATGCAGGGGAAGCTCGAAGAGATCTTGCAGTCTGCTGCGCAGGCGCTGGACCAGGTCACGGATGATGGTGCTCTGCAGGCATGGCGGGTGAGGTATCTCGGGCGCGCCTCCGCTCTGGGTGCCCTGCTCGACGGCCTGAAGGACCTGCCTCGTGAGGAGCGTCCGGCGGTGGGCAAGCTTGCGAATGAGGTCAAGTCGGCGCTGGAAGCGGCCTTGGCCGTGAAGGAGGCCGACCTGCAGGCGGCCTCCCTGGCGCGCTCCCTCCAACAGGAACGACTGGATACCAGTCTGCCCGGGAGGCCCATCGCGCTGGGGCGAATGCATCCGGCGTCTCAGACGCTGCGGCAGATCTTCGCCATCTGGCAGGACATGGGGTTCCAGGTCTACCGCTCGCGCGATGTCGAGACCGACGAGTACAACTTCGAACTGCTCAACATCCCGGCGTATCATCCGGCGCGCGACCTTTGGGACACCTTCTACTCCACCACCCCCGGGGTTCTGCTGCGCACCCACACCTCGCCGGGCCAGATTCACGTCATGCGCCAGCGGGCACCGGAGCCGATTCGCGTCATCCTGCCCGGCATGTGCTACCGCTACGAGCAGATCTCTGCCCGCTCCGAGATCCAGTTCAACCAGGTGGAGGGGCTGGCTGTCGGTGAGAGCATCACCTTTGCCGACCTGAAAGGCACCCTGATCGCTTTCGCCCGGCGCATGTTTGGCGACCATGTCCAAACTCGATTCCGCGCCGCGCACTTTCCCTTCACTGAGCCCTCGGCCGAGATGGATATCGAGTGCCTCGTCTGCCGTGGCAGCGGGTGCGCCGTGTGCAAGCAGACCGGCTGGTTGGAGATCCTCGGCTGCGGCATGGTCCATCCGAGCGTGCTGCTGAACGGCGGGTATGACCCGCAACGCTACTCCGGCTTTGCCTTTGGAATGGGGCCGGAGCGACTGACCATGCTCAAGCATCGCATCGAGGATATCCGTTACTTCTGGGCCAACGACCTGCGGTTCCTGGAGCAGTTCTAGAAACGTTATGAACAAAGCCACCCCCCGCTGGAGAACGCGAGATGTATGGCCGTCTTCTACGGACAGGGGCCTTCTCGCCACTTGGATAAGGAGAATGTGATGACGACACCGCCTGACGACGATGCCCTCAAACGAGAGCTGAATGCCCTGGGAGAGAACCTGCACCGGGCGCTCCTGGGAGTGTGGGAAAGTGAAGACCGCAAGCGCCTGCAATCCGACGTGGAATCCGGGCTGGAGGCAGTGTTGCATAACCTGCGCAGCGAAGTTCGGGAGTTCCAGGACAGCGACACCGGGAAGAGGCTGAAGAACGACCTCAAGGCGCTTGAGGAAGACCTGCGCGCAGGCGAGACCGCGGCTCGGGTGCGTGAGGAGATCGTGCGTGTGGTGCGGAGCCTCAACCAGGAGCTTGAGCGGTCGAACCGGCCGGTGACAGGCGGGACCTCCGGTACTTCGACGGACGAGACGCGCCATCCCGGCAGTGGATGAAGGAGGGGACAGCCGTGAAGGTGCCGGTTTCGTGGCTCCGGGACTTCGTCGAAATTGATTCGCCGATTGAGGTGCTGGCGCAACGCCTGACGCTCGCCGGACTCGAGGTCGAGGAGATCCGGTTTATCGGCCTCCCGCTTCCCTCGACCAGCCCCGGCGGTGCGTCGGGCGGCTTCCGGCCTGGCGCGAAGATCGCCGGGCTGGCCTGGGATCCGCAAAGGATCGTAGTGGGGGATGTGTTGGAAGTCATGCCCCACCCGAACGCGGATCGACTGGTCTTGTGCCGCCTTCAGGATGGAGTGCAGGAGCACATCGTGCTTACCGGAGCAGCCAACCTGTTCCCCTTCAAGGGTCAGGGTCCATTGCCCACCCCGATCAAGGTTGCCTACGCTCGCGAAGGAGCCCGGCTGTACGACGGGCACCAGGCCGGCTGGGAACTGATGACCCTGAAGCGCAGCAAGATCCGTGGTGTCGAGTCGTACTCGATGGCCTGCTCGGAGAAGGAACTCGGCATCTCCGAAGACCACGAAGGCGTGATTCTGCTCGACGACGATGCCCCGACCGGCATGCCGCTGTCCGAGTACATGGGCGACGCAATCCTGGACATCGCCATCACGCCGAACATGGCCCGCAATGCCAGCATCTTGGGTGTCGCCCGGGAAGTGGCCGCCCTCACGGGAAAGCCGCTCAAGCCGCCGTCCTACGATGTCGATTGGACAGGCGCCCCCATCGCCGGCCGGTGCCGGATCGAGATCCAGGAGCCGGACCTCAACCAGCGCTTCGTCCTGGGGCTGATAGAGGGCGTAGAGATCAAGCCGAGTCCCTATTGGGTTCAGCGTCGTCTGCGCCTGGCCGGGATGCGCCCGATCAACAGCATCGTCGATGCAACCAATTACGTCATGCTCGAGTTGGGGCAGCCGCTGCACGCCTTCGACTACGACGTCCTGCAGGCGAGGTCCGCGGGCAAACCGCCGATGATTCTCACTCGGCGCGCCCGGGATGGCGAGCGGCTGAAGACGCTGGACGGGGCGGAGCGACAGCTGGAGGACTTCACCGTGCTGGTGACGGATTCGGCTGGACCGCTTTCCATCGCCGGCGTGATGGGAGGCAGCGAGTCCGAAGTCAGCCCCTCCACTCGAACTGTACTGCTGGAGGGCGCCAGCTGGGAGTTCATCAACATCCGGCGCACGCTGGCCTCGCTGAAGGTCTATTCCGAGGCGGGCTATCGGTTTTCGCGGGGGGTGCATCCGGCGATGGCGGAGCGGGGTGTGCTGCGCGGGCTGGAGTGGATGCGCCGCTGGGCTGGAGGCAGGGTGGCGATTGGACTGGTCGACGTCTACCCGCGCCCGGCGCCAACCGAAACGGTGCGTCTGACCCCGGCCGATGTCGAGCGCTGGCTGGGCATCCGCCTCTCCGTCCCGGAGATGACCGGGTTGCTGGAGAAGCTGGAATTCCAGGTATCCATCAACCCCGAGTCGCTCAGCGTGCGTCCTCCTGACCACCGGCTGGACATTGGCGGCGGGGTCATCGGGATGGCGGACCTGATGGAAGAGATCGCTCGTCTGTATGGCTACGACCGGATTCCCGAGACGCTGATCCACGAGCACTTACCGCCGCAGCGCAGCGCCCCGGAAATGGAACGCGAAGAGCGCTTGTCGCAAGCGCTGGCGCGCCTCGGGCTGCAGGAGGCCATCACCTATCGACTCACCTCGCCGGAGCGCGAGGCGCGCCTGGACCTGCTGGAGGCCAACCTGGATCTGGAGTACGTCCGCCTGGCGAACCCGATCGCCGCCGATCGGACCGTCATGCGCCGGCAGCTACTTCCCGGGTTGTTGGAGGCGGCGGAGCGCAATGCGCGGCTGAGGGAACGGATTGCGCTGTTTGAAGTCGGGCCGGTCTTTCTGCCGATCGATGGGGAGACGCTGCCCAGGGAAGTCCCCCGCTTGGCGATTGTGATGACAGGCAAGCGCACGCTGCCGGGCTGGCAGCCAGGGGATTCCGGCCGGTTGGATTTCTTCGATCTGAAAGGTGTCCTGGAGCAATTGATGGGCGACCTGCATATCCAGGGCGCGTCCTTCCGCCCGGACGATCGTTCGCCATATCATCCGGGGAAGTGCGTGGCGCTCAGCATCAATGGGACGGTTGTCGGTTTCCTTGGCGAAGTGCACCCAGTGGTCCAGCAGCGCTACGACTTGACGGCGTCACCCATCGTGGCGATGGAGCTCGACCTGCCCGCCTTCTTGGCTGCGATGGAACTTCGTCCGGACCTATCGCCGGTGTCGCCGTACCCGCCGGTGCTGGAGGACCTGGCGGTCATTGTCGAGGCTGCCATGCCGGCGTCGCAGGTCGAGGCGGTCATCCGGTCAACAGCCGGCGACCTGCTGGAGCGCATCCGGTTGTTCGACCTCTACCAGGGGGACCAGATCCATCCGGGCAAGAAGAGCCTGGCGTATTCGCTGGTATACCGGTCCGGCGAACGAACCCTGACGGATGAGGAAGTGCGCGCCGTTCGGAAGCGCATCGTCCAGGCTCTCGAGGAGGAGCTGGGGGCAACGTTGCGTCAATAGAGAACGGCCAGCCAGGACAACCTGGCGAGAGCCGCGCATAGAGCGGGCGGAGTCAGTTCCGCTTGTGGGCCCTTGGCGCGAGGTGCAAGCGGTTGGGCCGAAAGCAGCCTGGTGAGGGGAGAAGCCCGCGATCGATGGGATTGAGGCCCGGCCCCAACCCCTCCTATCGCGTTTTCCGCATGCTGCAGCGAGCTTCTTGGGCAGCCCCTTCCTCTCTCCTTGGCGGGTCGTGAGGCCTGCGGCGGAAGACTGAAAGGCAGCTCAGCCCCCAATCACCTACGGAGGATCGGGCGGATGTGGTGGTTGGCCTGCGACTGCCAACGGAGACAAAGCTGGATGCGCCGGGGATGGCGCCTGTTCACGGCCCTGCTAGGCGGGCGCAGCCGCCTCGGAGAATCCCTCGGCGCGGACGATGGCGATCGATGCCAGCAGCGCCACAAGCTGTAGCAGATCCATGTCCTGCCGGGTGAAGTCGCGATCGGAGGATTTGTTGATGGCCTCGATCACCCCCAGGACCTTGCCTGCGTCCATGATCGGAACGCATGCCAGGGACCGTGTAAGGAAGCCGAAGGTTTCGTCGACGGCGGGATAAAAGCGAGGATCCTGGTGGACATCGCGCACGATCGCCGGTTGGCTGTTGGCTGCCACCCAGCCGGCGATCCCCAGTCCGTGCGGGATGCGGTAGCCGGTCAGCTGGCTGCGTGCCTGGCCGTAGACGACGGCAAAGACCAGGTCGTCGTCGTCATCCTTGAGCAGCAAGGACCCGTCGCTGGCGCCGACCACGGTCAGCGCCGAGGCTAAGATGTCGTTGAGCAAGGCCAGCACGTCCTGCTCGGGGCTGAGTTTTTCCAGGATATCCTGCAGTGAACACAGCGCGCGCACGGAGGACTGGGCGACAACAAGCTCGTCCTTGAGCTCGCGGTTCTCATCCCGCAGACGGGAGACCTCCGCCTGCAAGAATCGGAAAGGGTCGGATGTGTCCATGGCAGCCCCCGTTGCGAGGCATCATAGCATGGAGGCAAGGGCGGGGCAACGGACCGGAGAGAAAAGCAACGCCCCGCGCCGGCGGGGCATCTGGCCAAGGTTCGTCGCCCCAAGGTTCACACGGGCACGACGTTTGAGGCTTGCTCTCCTTTGGGTCCAGCTTCTACATTGAAATCAACGAGCTGGCCGGCTTCCAACTTGCGGTATCCGTCCATCTGGACAGATGAGAAGTGGACAAAGACATCTTCGTCTCCATCCCGGCCGATGAAGCCATAGCCCTTGACGGCGTTGAACCACTTCACCGTACCGCGAAATCGTTGCGACATCGCTTGCCTCCCGCTGGATGACATGCGGCGTTGCCCACGCGGCCGACAAGACAATGCCGCCTGGCTGAAAGCCTGGCGGCACGGCGAAACCGGCTGATTAGGCTGCGGCGCGCACGGCCGGCATGGTATCATGCCGCCGAGACAGAGTCAAGATCTGCGGGCGGACTGCAGACCGCCCATCTGCGGATGGTCATGATGAACCTGTACTTCGCATGCTCCCTGACCGGCGGACGGGACCACGAATCGACCTACGGGCGAATCGTTGACCACTTGCTCGCCCGGGGACATAAGGTGCCGACGGCCCACCTGGCCCGGCCGGAGGTCATGCAGCTTGAGCGCGTCGTTGACCCCGGAGATGTGTACCAGCGCGACATCGCCTGGATCGATGCCTGCGAGGCGCTGATCGCCGAGGTGAGCACGCCCTCCCATGGCGTCGGCTATGAAATCGCCTACGCTCTGGGCAGAGGCAAGCCCGTCCTATGCTGCTACCGCGAAGGCGAGCGGGTGTCAAAGATGATTACCGGCAATGACTCCACCGGTTTGCGCGTGCGTTCGTATCGAGGCGTGGAGGAAGCTTTGCAGCTGGTGGATGACTTCTTGGCATCGTGCGGGAGGAGGTAGCGGGCGAGATGGATGAAGCTGAGGTGGGATCTCCCCCCTGGCAGAACCTGACTCTGCGGTTGGTGACCCCGGACCGGTGGGCGGACCTGGAGCAGCTTTTCGGCCCGCGCGGAGCTTGCGCTGGATGCTGGTGCATGTGGTGGCGATTGAGCCGTGCGCAGTTCGAGCACCAGAAGGCCGAGGGCAACCGCCTTGCCTTGCGGCGGCTGGTTCGGGCGGGACCGGCGCCTGGATTGCTGGCCTACGCCGAGGACCAGCCGGTGGGTTGGTGCAGCGTCGGACCGCGCGAGTCGTTTGCGGCGCTGGACCGCTCCAGGGTGCTGGCGCGGGTCGACGATCGACCGGTCTGGTCCATCGTATGCTTTTTCATCGCCCGCAAGTTCCGACATCGGGGACTGTCTTCGCGGCTGGTCGAGGCCGCGGTCGATTACGCGCGGGCCTGCGGTGCGGCGCTCGTCGAGGGATACCCGATCGACGCAGCCTCCCCTGGGTATCCCGATGCCTATGCCTACACCGGATTGCTGCCGACCTTCTTGCGTTGTGGTTTCGTGGAAGTGGCGCGGCGATCGCCGACGCGGCCGATCATGCGCTATTCCGTTGAGCATTGACGGACACTGGAGGGAAGATCGATGGATCGCAGGCAGCCTGCCCTCTTGCAGTATCTACACTGGTATGGGCACGATTCGTTTCGACTCGACAAGCCAATGGTCATCTATCTGGACCCGTGGAAGCTGCCGCCGGGCGCGCCGACGGCCGACCTGATCCTTGTCACGCACGAGCACCATGACCATTGTTCGCCTGACGACGTCGCCTCCATCCGTGGGCCGAACACCAGACTGATCGCCAGCGCCTCGGCGGCCGCCAAGCTACCGCCACCCGTGACGGTGATGAAGGCCGGGGATTCGCTGACCGTCGGCGAAGTCACGGTCGAGGCTGTCTTCGCCTACAACGTGGACAAGGCATTCCACCCCAAGCAGGCGGGACATCTGGGTTTCGTTCTGGAGATGCTGGGGGAGCGGCTGTACTTCGCCGGCGACACCGATGTCATCCCCGAGATGAGCAAGATCCGTTGCGACGTCGCCCTGCTTCCGGTGAGCGGCGTGTATGTGATGACGGCGGAAGAAGCCGTCGAGGCGGCGCGTCAGATCCGGCCGCGGGTTGCAGTGCCGATGCACTACGGGGCCGGTGTCGCCGGAGATCCCGATGACGCTGAACGCTTCGCCCAAGCTTGTCCGGTCCCGGTGGTGGTCCTGCGGCCAGAGAAGACGTAACGATTGGCCAATGCCCGGTCGGTGGTGGAGGCAGGCCGGAATCTACAGCGGATCTCCTTCGGAGTGAAAGTAGCCAAGTGCGGAGGCGGTTTGGGCTTGCGCCGAATCGCCTCCGCACTGGATTTCCCGCCTTGTCAGTGATGCCCTGCGGACAGATCGGGTGGGCTCTCGGGGCGGAGGGCTTATCGGAAGACCCCTTCAGACAGCCTCGATGCGCTCAATCTCCGGGAAGAATTGATGAACCGTACCCTCGACCCAGCCGTGCAGCGTGGTCTCAGAGAGACGGCAGGTGGAACAGGCGCCGCCCAGCTCGACCTTGAGGACCTTGCCGTCGAAATCGACAAGACGGACCCAACCCCCGTGGTAGTGCTCGATATAGGAGCTGACCACTTCCAAGAGGGCGGTCAATCGTTGCTGGGTGGGGATCTCATCGGCGTGGGTGTGCGGGCGTACTTCGCTCATTCAGACCTCCTGCCTGCGGATCGGGTTTATCCCCTGGGCTTCATGCTCAATCGCAAGAGGTCGACCACCTGGCTGTGGGTGCTGTCCAGGCGGTCGGCGATTACCTGCGCCAGACGCTCGAGGATCGTCACACCGGTCTCCGGATGCAGTTCACACAGCTTGCGCAGAGCCTCGCCTCGCAGGCTGAACGTCTGGCAGTCGTCGAGGCTGGCGGCGGAGGATGTGTAGGCGCGCCGGCCCAGTGCCGACGACCAGCCGAACACCCCGCCCGGATCGATGTCGGCCACGGAAAGCACGTCGCCGTCGTGCGGCTTGAACAGAATGGCGACCCGTCCGGAGAGCAGCACATACAGGCGATCTGCCGGATCACCCTGGGAAAAGAGGGTCTCGCCGCTGGAGAACATCCGGACTTCCCCGAGGCGAGCGACATGCTCGATCTGATCGGGGGTCATGCCATCAAACAATGGAAGGGAGGCCAGCGCCTCAGCGTCAAGTTGCTGCATGCGGCCCTTCTCCTCCAGTCTAGCGAGGCAAGCATAGCATACGAAGTGTGTTCTTTCCTCGGAGAGGTGAAATCCTTCACGCGGACCCAGCGCATTGGGCGGCGTCGGCCGGGCTTGGCCCCACATATGGGAGCCTGAACGCTCAGAGGGTGAGGGAGAACCTGGGGCGGATTGCCCTGTGCCGAGAGGCAGCGGTCGATCGCTCTGGATGGGATCCAGGGCGCTTCGAGGGCCGGTGCCTGAGGAGTTCGAGCTCCTGCCCGCGGCTGGCCATCCTGGCTGGGATGGCGTACCAAGGACCGTTGGCTAGGTGCGACCGCAGCTTGACGAGCGAATCCAGCGTGGTATACTCCCCAACCACTGGCGGACATCCGGGTGCCCCCCTCACCTGGATGTCTGCCGGTGCGTTTCTTGCTGTCTTTCCCCATCCATCCATGGCTTGTGGAGAAGCATTGTACAATCGATGATCGCTTCATCCATGGGCAAGAGAGACCGATCGGACTGGCCTTTGGCTTTCACCTCGAGCCTCGATAGCTTGAACTGCAAGGGGCGTGTGTACGCCGGCTCTTGCTCGACTGTAACTCAGCGGAGGTCGCTGATTATGCCAATGCACACTCCCGGGGTCGGAGCCGTTGCTGCAGAAGTCTCCCCCAATGCTCGCCGAATCCCCCCTCATTCCACGAATCACCACCCAAGCGGCGGGGGTCGGACGGGCGAGCAGAGGCCTGCAGAACATGCGATTTCCCTGACTTCGGATACAACTGCTGGGGTTGCGATCGATCTTGGGGAGGAGAAGGGATCGGCGACCTCCACCCGACCATTGCGAAGTGGGAGCCCCGTTTGCTCAAACTCAATGGAGAGCGTCATCTGGAGCTTCCGATCCGGTGAGAGCCCCTGGGCTTGAATGGGCACAGAACGTAGAAGTCGTTCTCGACTGCGGAGACTGAACGTCGCGCGGGGCGTGATCTGCGTGAGGTTCGACAGATGACCGGGTCGGCCTTGTGACGAAAGATGACGATGCGGGATGCGGAAGACGTGTAGGCTGGATGGCAGGTGGGGGAACCATTGACAAGGCAGCTGGACAGGCCTGACATCGAGCGAGGACGCCAAGACTGGATGCTCCGGTGACAGCAACACGTGTCGCTGGCGGACCACTCGGCCGGCTGACTGGCGGCTTGGGCACAGGCGGCTTCTCGCGGTCGGAGCTCTTCACCGTGGTAACCGTCGTCGCATTCGGCCTGTTCAATGTGCTGATGATACCCTTGGGTGCCGGGTACGATGAGGAAACTCATCTCGTCCGTGTGTGGGAGATGTCGCATTTCCGGTTCATTCCGAATGAAGTGATCGAACCTGAACGCCCTTTCCCCGCCATTTATGCGGATCTCTCCTACAGGAGATCGCCGCTGGTGCGCCCGATGAGAGCGGGGTTCTGGAAGGAAAACTGGGCCAAGCCCATTAATGCTGGCGGTTTCTTCTACGGCGGGCTCCCCACGAGATCTACCTATTCCCCGGTTACCTTGCTTCCGCAGTCCTTAGCCATGAGATATCTGGGAAGGAAGTTCCAACTCTCTGCGCTGCAGGTGTTCTATGGGTGCCGACTTGCGGGTCTTTTGACTTACGCGCTTCTAGTCTGGTTGGCAGTGCGGTTTACTCCGGTTGGAAAGTGGGCAATCGCGGTTGCAGCCACACTGCCAATGGCGCTCTATCAAGCTTCCACGATAAATGCGGATGTGGTGACGAATGGTATCGGGTTACTCTTCATCGCGATAACCCTGTACCTCTCAACCCGCGATGGCCTTAGGTGGTATGAGGTAGTGCTTCTGATCGGGTCGCTGATCCTTCTATTCGGGGTCAAGCCGAACATCGCAGTGCTTGCCCTGTTGATGCTGATGATTCTGCCTCACGCAAGGCGGGGAAGCGCAGGAAAAACGATGGCGGTTGTGGCTGTGGCGCTGGCTCTCTTTGTCGTGGAGGTTGTGGGCTGGAATGCGATTGCAGTCCCATGGTCGCGGAGCGTGCTTGAAGGTGTCGACGCAGGGCGGCAGGTTGAGTGGATCTTGCGGAATCCGAATCTCTTCGCAGGAGTACTGTTTCGGGACTTAGTCAGAAACGGCGGGGAGTATGCAAGAGGAATTCTGGGCATGTATGGATACGCATACTGGGCTCCTCCCGCGATCATCTACTTGCTTTCGCCCGTAGCCCTGATTGGAGTCATCTTTGCTGAGACCATAGGTGGTCCTCCTCCGCGGAGATCGCGGATTGTGCTTGTTGCTGTCTTGGCGCTTGGATACATCGCCACAGTTGGCTCACTCTACGTCACGATATCGCCGATTGCCAGCCCTGACGCGACAGGCGTGCAAGGGCGGTACCTTCTGCCGTTCGTGCCTCTAGCCCTGATCCCGTTTGTTGGTGCTGGGCATGCCGTGACGGGTCGCTGGGCAACTCGCGCTGTGGTAGGCGCGGCGTGGATCAGCCTTGCGGCTTTTGCGGCAGGCATCTACCTCTCGTACCATGTCACATGCGGGACCCAGTGGTATCGAACAGGCCTATGCTACCAACCTCTCTATAAGAACTGGGCCCCCAACGAAAGCTACACCCCCCCAGCTCCGCCGGAAGGTCTGGTGCAAGAAATCATCCCAGAGTGCAATGGCATGGAAGAAGTTCGTCTCTGGGTGAACGCCATGGGCTTGAATCCGGATGCGCGGACAACGTTTCTCTTGCGCGATCCGTCTCGGGACCGTGATGTGGTATTGCAGGGCATGCAGAACCGGGACCTTCCATCGGGTGGGTGGCTCACACTCGGGTTCCCTGTCGAAGAGGACTCGGCGGGTCACTACTATCAGCTTAAGGTCCTCGGCGGAAAGTCGGATGAATCCGGGTCTGTGCGCGCAGCCCTGACGCTTCAGCCGGAGTATTCGCTGGGAAAGCTGTATATAGGAGAGAGTGAACAAAGGACCGACCTCGTCTTCCAGTATGGGTGCAGAGCTGGTCTCGAGAAGGTGAGGCGGTCCCTGATCGAACGGGTCTCCGGGTGAGTTGAATTCGCTTGTCGTGATGGACAAATGGACGCGTGAAGCTGTCGGTGGCGCCAGAGCTTCACGACCTGGGGACGCGTGCGTGGGCGTAAAAGGCAGAACGCGAGTTCGTCAATCAAGGATGCGGGCAGGGACTCGTCTGCGGGTTCGCCTGGCGCTGCACGACCGTAGCGAGGGTGAAGTACCCCGGAATGCGGACTGTGAAACGGCGGGCGGCAGGCAGCACTTTCGCATCGGCGGGAAACGCGCGACCAGTGCCAGACGGAAGAGTATTGGATCGAGCAGAGGAAATTCCAGGGGCCGGAGTTCAAGGGCTCTCAACATGGTGAAGCGAGAGTCCCCTTGGAGAAGGCTCCGAAAGGCATCAAGATCGGTGTATTCTCTCAGGTGAGAAGGGTCGAGGACGGTCCTGCCGTCCCGTCTGCGGAAGTACCGGGCCCACGGGCGCTTGAAAACGGTCGTGATGTATGCTCGACCTCCCGGTCTTAGGACGCGGCGGATTTCGTCCAGGTAGGCGGTTTGACTGATCACGTGCTTTATTACCATTGTGGAAATGACGAAGTCGAGAGTGTGATCGGGTATGGCCGGGACAGACTCGGCCCAGGTGAGCAGGGTGGTGATGAACGGGACACGGGCTTTCACTCGATCCAAACGCCGAGCGTCGCTGTCGACGGCATAGACTGGCTTGGCTGGAGAGATATATCCGAGACGGTCAAGGATGACAAAGAATGGACCATCTCCGCAGCCAATGTCGGCGAGAGCCAGCGGGCCGGCTGGCGTGTGATCGCGCAGTAGCCGAGGAAGGGTTGAGACGTCGAAATGCCGGGCGGTGTCGTTGTATCGGTGTCACTGATTAGGCATGAGTGGAGCCGACTATCCAAGATACGGGCTTTCCAGGGGCATTGAAAGGGCTAGTCTCTGGCGGGCGATGGTCGCGCGTCGGATCCCGGCCGGTGTCGCGACTACGCCGAACGGCGAGATGTCGTCGTACCGGACGAGAAGGGTTGGTTTGGCGGGGGTAAGTCCCTGAGACCGATCCTCAGTAGCGAATTGGAATTCGCGCGATCGACCCAGGAAGGGAGATGGATCTTGGCGCGACTGTCCGCGCAGGTTCTCGTGCAGCACCTTGAAATGCCGAACAGACCTGGATACCAGGATTTCGGAGAACTCTTGGTGAGGGGGTGGAATCCATCTGATTAGGGTCGTTTGGTGGCCTCCTCGCCGGGTGCGGGATCTTGCGGCACCTCTCCCACCTTGGCGTTGTGAAGAGCTTCTTCTCGGACAAGGGTGGTAACCAGAGAAACAAGTCGGTGCTGTTGGCCGAGTATATGTGCGAAGAGGAAGATGCAGAGAATGACAAATACGTAAAGGAGCAGATCGGTTCCTCTGCCAATGCCAATGCTGTTTGCGATGACCGAGGTCAGGTTCGGCCACGCTGCGAGCACAAGGCCGATGCCCACAAGGACTGCGATGGCCCAGCGCTGAGAGAGAGCGTTCTTGGCAGCGAAGACATAGACGAGAACAAGGACAAGCCCGAGGGCTATCAGGATCTGGCTAGTCTGCATCGCCTGCGAGGCCTCCGACAAGTGTTTCCCAAAGGATGCCTAAGCCATTCCAAAGCCTCTGCCCTTTCGACCGCGAGTACGCGGTATAGTCAATGGTCACTGGAACCTCGATGTATGTTAAGCCCGCACGCCGGATCTGCCCAATGATCTCGGAGGCGTGGGCCATGCCGGCCTGACGAATGCGGACTCTTCCTGCAGCGAACCTGGTAAAGGCGCGCAGGCCGTTGTGGGCGTCGGTGACCCTAAGCCCCGTCGTGAGTCGGGTAAAGAATGCCGCAAGTCTGAGGACCATGATTCGGGTCAACGGAATCCCAGGAGCGCGGGTGCCATCTTTGAATCGCGAGCCGATAGCGACGTCCGCTCCGGATTCTTGCATGGCGGAAATCAGGGCGGCGATGTCCTCAACCCGGTGTTGCCCGTCAGCGTCGAAGGTCACAATATGAGTGCACTCCGGGAAGGACAGCGCATAGGCTATCCCTGTCTGGAGAGCGGCGCCCTGGCCAAGATTTGTGACGTGCCGAAGAACATGGACGGGGAAGGTCAGGGCGAGGCTTGAGGTGTCGTCCGTCGACCCGTCGTCGACGGCAACTACCCGGTAGCCCGCACCTACCAGGCTGCTGAGCGTGTGATGGAGGATATGGGCCTCGTTGTAGGCGGGTACAACGACGAACGCTGTGACCTGACGGTCCATCTTGATGGAATTGTATACCGAGTGCTGCGCGTTGTCATTTTGGGCATGCGCAGCGCATTGGATGGGAGGGCGGGCCACATGAAGGAATGCCCCTATCGCCTCCCACAAAGTGGCTGAGTGGCTTTACGGCGTGCAGGATGCTCCCCCGGTCAGTCCGGGGGCCTACCCCGTACCCTCGAGGTGCGCGATTGAAATCGGGAACTCACCGGCCGGGCTCACCTGTGGTGAGCATTATCACCCCATCGCTTAATCAGGGGCCTTTCATTCGGCAAGCGGTCCAGTCGGTCTTAATGCAGGACTATCCACATGTAGAGTGTATTGTGATCGATGGAGGGTCGACTGACGAGACCATCGATGTTCTTGAGGAGTTAGCAGCGAGAATCACATGGATAGGTGGGCCTGACACAGGCCAGGCCAATGCTATCAACAAGGGTCTGCGCCTTGCACGAGGAGAGCTGCTCGGCTACCTGAATGCGGATGATCTCCTGTGCCAGGGTGCGATTGCGAGGGTAGTGGAGGCCTTCAACAGCCATCCTGATGTGGCGTGGTTGACAGGCAGGTGCAGGATAGTTGATGAGGCGGGGATAGACAGCCGACGAGCCGTCCGACTGTACAAGAACATCCTTCTGTTGGTCGGGAGCCATCGCCTGCTGAGTGTGACGAACTACATTTCTCAGCCAGCGACCTTCTGGCGAAGAGACATCATGAACGAAGTGGGATTGCTCGACGAGAATCTCGAGTACGTAATGGACTACGAATACTGGCTCAGGCTCTGGCAGAGGCAACGGCCACTCATCATCAGAGACGTGCTTGCCGAATTCAGGGTTCACTCGTTTTCGAAGACGAGTTCGCGAGGCCACTTGGAGCAGTACATAAGTGAAGAGAGAGAAGTTGTGAAGCGGTATGTGAGGACTTTGCCCTGGGTGGCGCTTCATGAACTGCATCGCCGGGTGATGACCCTGGGGTACGCAGAGTTGAACCGGCGATCCCGGCTGCGCTAGCCTGCTTCCTCCCCTTAGAGCTGCACCAGCCCCTCCTCCGGAAGGAAGTGCCGCGCTCGATGAGTTCATCCTGCGACGCGGAGACACGCGCAATCATCCCGGGCGCGGATCATCTGAGCGTGGCAGCTGGCTCTCGCCGGGAAATCCGTTTCTTCCTCAAGCCCTGGACCGGAGCGGTTGAACCGCAGACGGCTAGGAGAGGCGTGGAAGGCGGAGAGTTGCCACTAAGGTAGGGTAAGCGACGAACGGTTTCCTGTCCAAGGCGCAAATCCAGCGGATGACGTTGCGTCCTGAGGCGGCAGCCATTGGCGCCACCCGGCCTGGTCCCACCTAGGCGCCGGCCATAGACAACCGGCTCAGCCTGTAAGGCGTCTTGGGAATCCCCAACAGCAGATAGTGGTTTCCTCGCTCAACAGCCACCCTGAGGCCGAGCCTCGCCAAGTGCCGGTGCAACCCTCGGAGCTCAGGGGCGCGACGAGGTCGATCTCCTCCACCCGCTAACGGGTGCCTCGATGCCGCCCATCGAGAAAGGCAATCAGGCTGACCGCCACCTGCTGACCCCTGGCGCAGGCTGGCCCGGCTCGACACAGGAGGGAGCCCGCAGGCTGTATAGCAAGATGGAGCAGAACCGGGTGGCGGTCAGCCCCCCCGTCGGAGGATGGTCTCCAGCGCCGAAGCAAGGCGGTCGATTTCGGCCTCGGTGTTGTAGTGCACCAGCCCGACGCGCACCATCCCTCCCTGAGACTCGAGCCCCAGACGGTCGGTGACGGACAGGGCGTAGTAGTTGCCGTCCCAGATCTGGATGCCTTGCTCGCCGAGGGCGGAGGCAATGGCACGCGGGTGCAGGCCGGGGATCGTGAAGGAAACCGTGGGCACGCGATCGTGCATTGTCGCCGGATCGGTAATGCCGTGGATGCGGATCCCGGGAATCGACTGCAGGCGCGCGAGCACCGCCGTGCTCAGGTGCTGTTCGTGCTGGCGGATACCATGCATGGCTTGCTTGAGGTCCCGGCCGAGACCGGCATGACCGGACGGGGCCGGGGTCTCGAGGGCTGCTGGGAAGTCCTGGGCCAAAGAGGCCAGATACTCGACGGCGCCCAACGTGCCAGCCATGGCCTCGAAGTTGCCCGTGCCCGTCTCGAACTTGCCGGGAGGCATGTCCGGCGCGGGGCGTACCTTGTAGGCACGGAGACGCTCCAGGTGATCGTGCTTCCCGTACAGAACGCCGGCGTGCGGTCCGAAGAACTTGTAGGCTGAGACTACAAGGAAGTCGCAGTCGAGGGCGCGGACGTCGATCGGGCCATGGGGTGCGTACTGGACGGCGTCGACATAGCACATGGCCCCGGCCTGATGGGCGAGCTCAACGATCCGGCCGACGGGATTGACCGTGCCAACCGCGTTCGAGGCATACCCGACGGCCACCAAGCGGGTTCGAGTGGACAGCAAGCTCGCCAGATCATCCAGGCGCAGGGTGCAATCCTCGACGTCGAAATCCAGCCATCGCAGGGTGCAGCCCCGGTCCTCGGCGACAAGCATCCATGGCGCGATGTTCGCATCGTGATCCAGCCGAGTGACGATGATCTCATCGCCGGGCTGAAGCTCGCGAGCTATCGAGCGGCTGACGTGCAGCGTCAGGGTCGTCATGTTGGCGCCGAAGACGATCTCGGAGGGGGAAGCATGGAGGAAGTCCGCCAAAGCGCGGTGGGCCAGGTCGACCAGAGCGTCGGACTGCTGGCTGGTAGGAAAGGCGCCTTCGTGATTGGCGTTCTTGGTTACCAGGTAGTCCACCATGCGGTCGATCACCTGACTGGGGACCTGAGTGCCGCCGGGGTTGTCGAAATAGACCAGGCCCGAGGTCAGCGCCGGGAAGCGGCGGCGGACAGCTTGAACGTCGAAGCTCATGGGTGCTCTCCATCGATCGATCCGCCAGCGGCAGGGCGCAGTCTGCGTTCCGCCTGGGCCAGGTCCTGCGGTGTGTTGATGTTGAAGAAGGACAGGCCATCGGGATCGATCCGGTCCAGGTCGGACTGCTCGATCGGCAGGATGCGGACGTCGGAGAAGAAACTGATCATCCTGGCCTGGCCTCGGTCGAGGGCGGACTGGACGGGTTCCCGGCAGGTGCGGGCATACACGGCGTGCAGGGGCTCGAACTCGCCGCCGCGGCGAGGGATCACCACGTCCGCCTCACCGGCGCGCGCGAGCAGGTAACGCAGCAATGCGAGGTTGAGGAACGGCATGTCACAGGCCACCAGCAGGACAGCCTCGCCGCGGGCAGCCAACAGCGCCGTGCGCAGCCCAACCAGCGCACCCATGCCGGGGTGGGGATCGGAGACCGTGGGTATGCCGAATGGAGCATAGTCCTCGGGGTGATTGGTTGTGATCCACAGTTCATCACCCAGGCCACGAACGCGATCGATCACGTGCTGAACAAGCGGCTTGCCGGCAAGCAGGCACAATCCCTTGTCCTGGCCCATGCGGCGAGATTGGCCGCCTGACTGGATGACGACGGAGACCATAAGGCGATTGTACCAATCGGCAGGGTGAGCGAGGCCGAATGTTATAATGCCGTGCGAGGGGATGATGCCGAGTCTGGCAGAGGAACTCGACCAGCTGACTGCGGAAGGCGTGCTGTACGAAAAGCTGCCCGACCGCTCCGTTCGCTGCTACGCTTGCGGCCACAACTGCATGATCCGCGACGGACGCCGCGGGATCTGCAAGGTTCGCTTCAATGCCGGCGGTACCCTGCGCGTTCCCCATGGGTATGTCGCCGCACTGCAGAGCGATCCGATCGAGAAGAAACCGTTCTTTCATGTGCTGCCCGGATCGGACGCCCTCACCTTTGGGATGCTCGGCTGCGATTTCCACTGCGGTTACTGCCAGAATTGGGTGACGTCACAGGCGTTGCGCGACCCGGCCTGCGAAGGCGTGGGTGGTTATGTCCGGCGGATAGGCCCAAAGGAAGTGGTGGCGGCTGCGGTTCGCACGGGGGCCAGCGTGGTCGTGTCCTCCTACAACGAGCCCCTGATCACAAGTGAATGGGCGGTGGAGATCTTCGCCGAAGCGAAGCAGGCCGGGTTGAAATGCGCTTTTGTGTCGAATGGGAACGCCACCCCCCGCGTCCTGGAGTACCTGCACCCCTATCTGGCGGCGATCAAGATCGACCTCAAATCCATGCGCGATCAAACCTACCGAAAACTGGGCGGCACGCTCGAGAATACGCTGGCGACGATCCGTCAGGCGCACGCCATGGGGATCTGGGTCGAAGCCGTCACGCTGGTTGTCCCGGGATTGAACGACAGCAACGAGGAGTTGATGGATGCCGGGAGATTCCTGGCCGGTGTCTCCGCCGACATTCCCTGGCACGTGACCGCCTTTCACCAGGACTACCGGATGACAGAGCCTGAGAACACCCCGGTCCGAACGCTGCTGCGCGCGGCCGAGATCGGACAGGAGGCCGGCCTGCACTATGTCTACGCCGGAAACCTCCCGGGAGCGGTGCACGAATACGAAAGCACGGCCTGCCCGGGGTGCCGCCGATTGCTCGTCGAGCGGCGGGGATTCGCCTTGCTGGCCTACGCGTTGACCGACCAGGGTGCCTGCCCGGATTGCGGTACCCGCCTCCCAGGTTTGTGGCATGACCGGCCAGAGGATGTCCGCCCGGCGATGATCGGTGACTTCCACCGGCAGCCGCGAGTGGTGCACTGAGGCGGCGACATGACCACCGCCGGCGACGACCACCCGCTGATCCTGCTGCTGACCTACGATCCGATGCCCGATCGTCGGGAAGCGTATTTTCGTTTCGTGCTGGGGGAGTTCGTGCCCGCCTTGGAACGTCTGGGCCTGAAGATGTCTGAGGCCTGGCACACAGCGTATGGGGACTATCCGCTCCGCCTTACGGGCTTCATCGCCCCAGACCAGACGACGATGGACTACGCCGTGACCTCGCCAGACTTCCAGGGAATGGAGGTGCGGCTGCAGGAGCTTGTGGTGAACTACCAGCGCCGGGTCGCACCGCTGCGTCGCCGGTTCCAATTCTAGTCACCTGATGAAGCTGGCGACCAGGCAATCGGCTGACAGCCGTTGAGGTGAAGTGGATACTTGGGCCGCATGCCCAGCTTCGGCGGACCGCTCTCCAGCAGGCGCCTGGTGCCCAGGCCGAACGCGGGCCGGCGCAAGGGGCCCCGGAACACCACCCTTGAATAAGAGGAATATCGTCATTTTTGGGGGTGACAGAGAGCACTTCGGAGGGCCAGGATTGTCCCCATACAGTGGAGGCAGTCGAGTTCGATTCCGACGAAGGAGGGCATGATGCCCTGGGTCGAGTGGCGGCCTGTCCAGCGGGAGTTCTGCGGCCGGGTGCGTGAACAGGTTATCCTCGAAGCCCAGGTCGTCTACCCGTCGGACATCCTGCCGGACCAGCCTCCTCGGGTGCTGGGGCACCGCTGCAGTCTTGGCCTGAAGTGCAATGCATTTGACCGGCCGACCTGCTGCTGGGCGGGAACGCTACCGGACTTCAACCCCTTCGCCTGAGCGGCTCGGGCGCGCGCTTCTCCTCACTCCTCCTTCAAGTTGGGTCGAAGTTGTGCCCGTGCATCTGCGCGGGCACAACGATTCCAGGCGCTGGCTGGAAGAGGCGCGCGCAGGTTTCCCGATTGCGGGCTGTCCGAAAACTCCCCATGAATGACGGGGAACCCTGGGCCGTCGAAAACGGCGGTTGTAGCCCGAGGAGATCGCGATTTACCCCCCTCGCCAGGGTGCCTTCAGGACCACCTCATTGACATTATCTGGAAGGGGCGTTGGCGTGCGGACCCCCATGGCTTGCACGCAACGAAGGGTTCTGTCG
>CAZBJQ010000009.1:0-38024 GCA_964492235.1 uncultured Anaerolineaceae bacterium
GCAGTGGACCGTCGGGCCGGCGTCCAGGGTGTAGCAGACGGGAGCCCCCGCTCGTCGCCAGGCAAGAACCTGCGCCATCACGGCGAGCGTTGCTGGTTGCCAGTAGTGTAAGGCAGGCGTGGAGGTCGACATCACGCCATGCATCATGTTGCTGTCAAGCTCGACGATCTGGGCCAGGGCCTCGAAGTCGCGCTCAAGGATGGCGCGTCGGCAAATCCCCAGGCGGCGGGGTGCGTCGGCGACTCGCGCCGACTGCAATGGGCTTGTGACGGCGAGGGCGTGCCCCTCGGTGGAACCGACAGGCTTCTGGCCTTCGTCAATGATTGCCACCAGATCTGCGAGTAGCCAGTGTTCAGCCGGAAAAAGTGGTTGGGCAATCGACGTCTGGTGAGTCTCGCCCGGCAGCCACTCGACGAATCCCCCGAATATGGAGCGGCAAGCCGATCCCGAACCCAGACGCGCTAGGCGCGAGAGCTCGGTCATGTCCAGGTCCAGGCCGGCTGCCTGGCTGGCGGCCATCGCCAGCGCGGCGAAAGCCGCAGCCGAGGAGGCCATCCCGGCACCGACTGGGAAGTTGGTCTTCCCCTCGACCGCAGCACAAACCCGGACCCCAGACAAGTCGCGGACCGCGTTCAGGAACGCGGTTGCACGGGCGGCGGCCGGAGGGTCGGCTGGCTGGCCGTTAATCCGCAGACCGTCGCCGGCCAGGTGCTCATCGAAGACCACCTGGATCTCTGCCTGCAATCCGGCCAGGGTAATCGATATAGAGCCGTTGGCCGGGATGCGTAGCGCGTTATCCCGATTGCCCCAGTACTTGATGAGGGCGATGTTGGGGCCGGCAGCGGCACAAGCGGCACGCATGTTGAGCCTTTCGTCGACCGGCGGATCGCGTCAGTCTACCATTGCCGGTGGGTGTGTGGGTCAGGCGCGCGCCGTCCGGCGGGGGGTGAAAGCCAACAACGCCCTGGCGGGCGTTGGAGTGGTGGGGTGGCTGACGGGATTTGAACCCGCAACCCTCGCATCCACAGTGCGATGCTCCGCCATTGAGCTACAGCCACCACGAGGCGCGGCGGATTGTATCACGCTGGCGACTCGGCCTCAATTGCCGTGAGCAGGAAAGCCCCTGCCTGTTCTCGCCTAGGGGAAGACTGCGTTCCGGTCCTCAGGTCCTTGACGCTCACCGTACCCGCCGCCAATTCATCGGGACCGACCAACGCGACGAATCGGATCTGTAGACGGTCAGCGTACTTGTACTGACGTTGGAGCCTATCGGCCTCGGGATACCACTCGACATTGAGCCCGGTCCTGCGCAGATCGGCAGCCAGGCGCAGCGAGTCCCTGCGCATGGCCGTATCGAATGTGGCGACGAGGATCTGGGAGGGGCAGGCGCGGATCGTCGGCAGCGCCCGATAGCTGGCGAGGACCAGGCTGATGACGACATCCCCCATGGCGAAGCCCACACCGCCGATGGGGTCGCCACCGACCTCTGCCACGAGATTGTCATAGCGTCCACCGCCAAGGATGGCTCGATGTTCACCGGCGGCATCGCGGGCCTCAAATACTGTGCCGGTGTAGTAATCGAGTCCTCGAATGATCGCCGGGTCGTAAGCCAGGTAGTCGGTTGCGCCAAGCGCCTCGGCGGCGTCGAAGAACTCCGTGAGTTCTGGTGAGGCTTTCCAGGCTTCCTTGTCCGAGAGCCAGCTCTGCAGGCCGGAGAACTGCCGGGCGTCGAGTCCGTATTCGCGCGCCTGAGCTTCCCAAGCGGGTGGGGTGAGCTTGTCGCGTCGGTCGATGAGGCGAAACACCTCGGACCGCCGCCCCGGAGGAACCCCGATCTCGTTCAGGCGAGCTTCGGCAAGCCGACGATCGTTGACGAGAATACGTATGACGCTAGGGCCAAGGCCGACCTCCCGAAAGAAGGCCGCCCCGATGGCAGCCAGCTCTGCATCCGCTGGAGCCGACTCGGGACCAAGCAGATCGATGTTCCACTGGAAGAACTCCCGCGTCCGCCCCTTCTGAGGACGTTCGTAGCGCCAGAAGGGTCCATATGACCACCAGCGGAGCGGCGGGGCTAAGGAACTGGACCTGGCCGCCACCATGCGTGCCAGACTCGGGGTGAGCTCGGGGCGCAGGGCAAGGTAGTCGCCACTGCGATCCGGGAAAACGAAGGACTGCTCTTTGACCAGCTCTTCGCCCGACTTGGCCGCGTACAGCTCCAATCGCTCGAGAAATGGAGCCTCGAACTCCTGGTAGCCAAAGGCTTCGGAGACGCCCCGGATCCGCCCATACAGCCAATTGCGGAAGGCCATGTCGTCGGGGTAGAAATCCCGGGTGCCCTTGACGGCTTGGATGACGCCCATCTTCGTCTCCAGACGGCGGTACGCGACGGACGGCGTGAGCTCGCCCACGCCGTCCGTGTTCGACGTGCCTGCGTGGGTTAGGGACCGGCGGCCGAGGCGTGGCAGCTCGCCGTTCGTCCCACGGTCACGTCACGATGCGCGAACTTGGAATGAACCATCCAGGGCATTATAGCATGGGGCGATGGAGAAATCCTGCCGCGGGCGGCCTGCGCCATCTCGAGCGAAGTCGGGGCAACCGAGATCATGCCGAGTGTTTGGTGTCGGTATGAGGGGCCGGCTTGGTCCAGCGTTTCTTGCTTGCGTCCCGCCGAGGGGACGGCTAGCATTGGCTGGTACGGCGCGGGCTTTCAGGTGGGCGTGATATCCTACGAAGGGTCTCAGCGGCCACCGAAGATACCTGCAACGGGATCCCATCCATGCTCCTACTGCCACCGCTTTGCCTCCTCGCCGGCACCACGCTTGTCGGGCTGTTCCGCCGCAGCCGGGAGTTCTACCTTTGGGTGATCGTGTTCGGGAGCGTCTTCTTGTCGTGGCTCGCTATCTTGCTGGGGAGTGGCGGCGCAGCGGGAGCACTGGGGCTTTCGGTCTGGAGACCGGAGGCCCTGTTCTCGGCTGCGCTCAATCTCCAGCTGCGCCCGGCGCAGCAAGAGGTCGTATTCGCGGCGGTCACGGTGCTGCTCGTGGTCGTCCTGACCGCCCCGGCGAGGGGCGGCGCAGTAGGGGCGGCGGAGTGGGCCGTCATGCTGACCTATGCTTTGTTTGCGCTGCTGGGCATGATGGCAGGGAACCTGCTGACCCTTGGTTTGCTGCTTATCCTGTTGGATATCGGGGCCTTCGTGCTGATCCTGCAACAGGCAGGAGGGGGTTCCGGAAGCCGCCAGGCTGTTGTCCGCCTGGGCGTGGACTCCATCGGCGTGCTGCTGATCTTGACGGCTGGATTGCTGGCGACGGTCGAGGCGGCCGGAGGCCACCTGACGCCAGGGCAGGCGGCGGCGCTGGATGCGATGTTGATCTTTGGCGCCGCCCTGCGGCTGGGGATCCTGCCTCTGCCCCTGGGGCTGCCTGCGGAGGCGGCCGCGCGCAGAAGTATCGGGACGTTGATGCGCCTCTACCCGCCGGCGATCATCCTGGTCCAGTTGAGCTCCCACGTGGACGGGGGCGTGGCTACGCCTCTCCGGCCTTGGTTGATCGTGTTCGGTGTCGTCGCCATTGCCCTGGCCGGCATCCAGTGGGCCTTCCACGGGCGCTCGCTCGATGCCCGGGCGTATCTGGTCGCTGCGACGGCTGGGCTCGCGCTGCTGATCGGCGGGGGGGTTGAGCAACAGCGCGAAACGGCGCTGATCGCGGCCGGCGTTCTGGTCTTGTTGACAGGCGCCAGCGTGTCGGTGGCCGCCGTTCACACACCGTTTCACCGGCTCTGGCCGGCGGCGGCCGCACTGGCCGTGGTGGGTTTGCCGTTGACGCCGGGCGGCGTTCTGTTGCAGGCAGTGGCCGGGGAGGGAGTGGCGTTCACGCTTGCGATGGCGGCTGGGGCCGCGTTGGGCTTAATGACGACCGGGGTCGCGTGGATGATTCGAATGCCGCAGGCGCCCTGGCTGCGCGCCGAAGGGTATGCCCGGCTGCTGTTCGGTTTCGGCCTGGCCTTGTGCCCCCTGGCTGCGCTCGGCTTCGGAATTCGACAGGGTGTGCAAGTTCACCCGGCCGCGGTTCTCGGCCTTGGGGTTTCCATGGCTATGGCTGGCGTTGGCACGGCCCTCCGGCGGCGGCTGCCTGGAGGAACGATGGTCCGTGCCCGACGGCTGGTGAGCTGGCTTGACATAGCGGCAGCGCTTGGCGCACTCTGGGCCGCCTATGGGTGGTTGTTGGGATTGGCGAGGAGCATCGGTTATGCCCTCGAGGGCGAAGGCGCCTTCTTGTGGGTTATCGGCCTGATCGCCTTCGTGGCGGCGCTGGTTGTTGGGGGCGGGGGTTGATGGCGCCCGCGACCTGGACGGATTGGGCATTCGCCGGCGTTGCCTGCATCTCGGGAGCGGCTCTCCTGGCTGGCAGTGATCGGAGGCTGGTGCTGGCCGCCCTCGGGGGGGTCTTCCTCGGGTGCACTGGCCTCTTGCTGGGCAGACTACCGCTGCCAGTCTGCTTGGCTATGGTCGCTAGCGGGTGCGCATCCACGGGGATCTTGCTGCTCTCGACGTCCGGCCCGCTTTGGCCGTGGGAGACGGGCGAGCCCGGGGCGCTTCCGCAGGGCAGGCCCTTCCGGTTGGTTGTGGCGGCCTTTATACTCATCGCGGCCGCGGGATTGGCGCGCGGAGCACAGATCCCGGGGGTGGCGACCAGTCGGGCGGTTCCTGTCACCGCCCTGGCCTTGATGGGGTTGGGTGCCCTGCAGTTCGGGCTGTCTGAGCGGTCGTTACGGGTCTGCGTCGGCTTGCTGACGGCGCTGGCCGGGTTCGAGACTCTTTACCTCGTGCTCGAGCCGTCCCTGGCGATCGTTGCCCTGTTGGGCTTCGTGCAGGTTGTGGTTGCGCTCGTAGCCAGCTACCTTCTGTTGGTGGTGGGGGCATCTCCCGCAGACCGAGCCGGTCAATGAACGCACCGCTCCTATTGATGATCGCCACCGTGACGCTGGCTCTGCTGCTTGGTGGTGCCCGCTTGGGGAGGGTGCCGGCTGCGATTCTGGCCGGCGGAGGTTGTCTTACGTTGGGCGCGCTGAGCCTGCTGCTGCCTCTGGACGTCCCGGTCGATGCGGCAGGACTGGCGGTGAAGTTCGACGCGACCTTCGAAGTCCTTGGACGTGCTCTGCAGCTGGCCCCGGGAATCAGGTCGGGAGTGGGCTTCCTGTTCCTTGTTGGGGGCTACATGTTCCTTGGCGGCATGGTCGCCGATCCGGGGCGCTACTTCTTTTCGATGGGTGTTGTGGCCGTTGGCCTTCTGGCGGCGTCACTGATGGTCCGCCCGTTCCTGTACTCGGCGGTGCTCATTCAGCTGGCGGCAGCGGCATTCGTCATGGTGCTTTCCCCGCCCGATCGTCATGCTGAGCGCTGCGCGCTGCGCCTTCTGGCTTTCATGACGCTGGGAATGATGGCTGTCCTGATGGCTGCTTGGTTGATTGAACGCCTTGGTGTCACGGCGGGTTCGCCGGAACAGGCTGGGAAGGTCCTGCCGATCCTGGGGCTGGGGATGGCGGTAGTTCTCTTCGTACCCCCCTTCCACCTGTGGTTGCCCCCTGGCGCTGACCGCTCGCACCCGTATGCGGTGGCTGCCACGGCCGGGCTGATGCAGGCCACCGGCCTATTCCTGGTCCTGCGCACGCTGGACTCCTACGTCTGGGTACGCGAGGACCCCGGCGTACAGGCAGCAATGACTGTGGCAGGTGTTGTCATGATTGTCTTAGGTGGGGTGTGGGCCCTGTCCCAGACGAGAATGGCAAGAACGGTCGTGTATGTCTTGTTGGTGGATTTGGGGATCGGATTGCTGGCGCTGGGCAGTTCGACCGCAGCCGGATACCAGCTGGCCATGGGCATGTCGGTGGCGCGGGTTGTCGGGCTGGGGGCGTGGGGCCTGGGTGCGGCTGTGTTGGGTTCGTCGACGGAGGCGGATGATGCGTCGGGGCTTGGGGGAACGGGATTTTCGCTGCCGCTCCCAGCGATCCTGTCTCTGGCCGGCTTGCTTTCGATCGCCGGCTTTCCGCTAACGGCCGGCTTCCCGGGAAAATGGGGCTTGACGGTGCAGTTGCTGAAAAGCGGTAGCGGCGCCTGGTGGCTGGTGCCGCTGGGCGTGGTAGTTGGTGTTGTGGCGGGGATGCAGTGGTTGGCGGTGGTGTTTGGAGGGGGTTCGCGGCCCTCGCCTGGGCGGATGAGTGGGGAAGGGCGAGTTCTCGTGATTGGCGGGATCGTCCTGATTCTGCTCCTGGGCGTGTTTCCGCAGCTGGTGTACCCGTTGATCATCGGCGTGATCTCAGGTCTGCAGGGACTATTCGCATAGGCATAAAGAGGCGCGTTCGACACGCCGCAAGGGAGATCTTCCATGTCCCCTGACTCGTTTGAACAGAAGCTGTCCTGGATGGATGAGCAGCGGCGCAAGGATGCAGACGTCTTGCGCAGCCTGACCTCGCGTATGGGCGAGGTCGAAGCGGCGGCGGCGGCGCACGGTCGGCAGCTGCAGGAATTGTCGGCGGAGCTGGCGCGGCTCTCGGCGCTGGCGGCACGGATTGGGAAATTCGACGAGGCCATGTCCAAGCACCGGCAGGAGATGGCGCATCAGCTGAGCCTGGCGGAGGAGCGGCGCAGCGATCGGGAAAAGCAGGTGGAGCAGATGCGCCGCTCCGAACGAGATGAGATCGGCCGCAGTCTAGAGAGCTTCCGGCAGGAGCTGCTGAAGTTGGACGCCGTGGAGGAGTGGCTGATCGGGCGCCGGGATGAGGAGATACGGCTCACCCGTGTGCATGACGCGCTGGTGAAGCACGTCGAGACATTGGGGCAGAAGGACGAGGAGCGGTCTCGAGAGGTCGAATCGCTTGAGACAGCTCGCAAGAGCGACGCCCGGAAGATCGCTGACCTGCAGGCCGAAAACTCAGATCTCCGCGTGCGGTCAGAGAGCTTGCGAGGGGTCTTGGATGTCGTCGAGGACGGAATTCGTAGACTGGAAGTCAAGTCCGCCGACTTGGCGGCGAGTGAACGGGAGCGAAGAGAGATGCAGACCTTGTGGATCGAGCAGCAAGGGCTGCGGATGGTTGAGATCGACAAGGGGTGGAAGGAGCAGGAGCGCAGGTTCGCCGGCATGGAGAAGCGCGAGGCCGAGAAGGAAGAAAGGGCTGCGGTCTACGAGGAGACCCACCGGGGCATGGTCCAACTTCGCGTGGATGTCTCGGCTGCACTGGAATTGGCGGAACGCCGCGCGGGCGAGATCGCCGAACTGCAACGACTGGGCGACGAGCGCCTCAAGTCGGAGTGGGCACGCTTCCAAGGCGATGACCAGAAGCGGTGGAATACCTACAAGCTGACAGTGGACGAGCAGTGGCGGGATCACCTCCGCCGCCACGACAGGTCCTCGACCGAGGTCGAGGGGGCGGCGCAACTTCTCTCTCGACTGCGCCAGAACTTCGAGGCGCTCAACGAAGCCCAACTGCAAGCACTCAGTGAATTGCTGACATCGCTTCAGCAATGGGCCTCGGTCATCGAGAAGAACCGCCAGGGGTAGGCACAAGTCCACCTGCGGGATGCCCGGGAAGAACCGACGATGCATGTTGTAGCGACCGCAGGCCACGTGGATCACGGGAAGTCGGCGCTGGTGAAGGCGTTGACCGGCATTGACCCTGACCGCCTGCGCGAAGAGCAGGTGCGTCAGATGACAATCGACCTGGGCTTCGCCTGGGCGACGCTGCCGAACGGGGAGGCGATTGGGATCATCGACGTCCCCGGTCACGAGGACTTCATCGAAAACATGCTCGCAGGGGTGGGCGGCATCGATGCCGTCGTTTTTGTGGTTGCGGCCGATGAGGGATTGATGCCGCAGTCGCGCGAGCACGCCGAGATCCTGGGATTGCTGCGCGTGTCGGCGGGCGTTGTCGCCCTGACAAAGGCCGATCTGGTAACGGATCAAGCATGGGTCGAGTTGGTGCAAGCCGATGTGTCAAGCCTGCTTGCCGAAGCCGGCCTGCCACCGTTCTCCCAGGTTGCGGTCTCGGCGGTCACGGGGGAGGGCCTCGAGGCGCTCACAGCCCAGCTGGCGCAAGCTTTGAAGAACAGCCCGCCGCGTCAAGATCGGAACAGGCCGAGGCTGCCGGTGGACCGCGTTTTCACGATGGAGGGCTTTGGCACAGTCGTCACCGGGACGCTCACCGACGGCAGCTTGCATGTTGGGGAGGAGATCGAGCTCGGGCCAAGCGGGCTGAGGGCCAGGATCCGTGGGCTGCAATCCCACAAGGAGAAGATCACTCTCGCCGATCCGGGACGAAGAGTTGCGGTTAACCTGGTGGGGTTGGAGGCGTCTGCGATTCAGCGGGGTGACGTCTTAATGACGCCCGGCGGGTACACCTCCACAACCCGCCTCGATATCCGACTCCGGGTGCTGGCGTCGGAGGGCTCTGCAGTCCGGCACGGCGAGGCCGTCAAAGTCTTCCATGGGACGGCGCGGAGAATGGGGCGGCTGCGCCTGCTCGAATCGGATCGAATGGATGAAGGCGAGCAAGGCTGGGCACAACTCGAGCTCGAGACCCCGCTCGTGGCCGAGGCGCACGACCTGCTGGTGTTGCGCCGACCTTCCCCGTCGCGTACGGTGGCAGGAGGGGAGATCGCCGATGTCTCACCAGCTTGGCGCCACCGGCGGAGCGACCAGCGGGTGCTCGCCTCGCTCAGTCGGCTGCTTTCCAGTTCGGCAGTGGAGCGCTTGCTCGAGGCATCCGAACGGATGGGGCCGGTCACGGCGGAGCAGGTGGTAGTTGCGGCGGGTCTGGAGGACGGTGAAGCGCAGGCCAGCCTGTCTCGGCTGTTGGAGGATGGGAGGCTGCTTGCCGTGAGCCCACAGTCACCGGGTGGACAGTTGATCGCCGCCCGCAGCTACATCGCTGCAAGACAGGACGTCTGCCATGTCTTGGCCGTATATCGTGAACGGAATCCTCTTCGGTTCGGCATGCCCAAGGAGGAGCTGCGAAACAAGTCCGGCCTGGAGGCAAGCACCTTCGCTGCGGTACTGCAGATCGCGGAACGAGAAGGAGTGGTAGAGCGCGAAGGAAGCCGGATCCGCCTCTTCGGTGACACTCCGCTGCCGAGCGCCGTTGAGCAGGCCCAGTTGCGGCAGTTCGAAGAGGCGGGGGCGGCCGCGCCTTACACTCCGATGTCGGTCAAACAAGCCCGGCTGATGCTTGGGCAAGACCTCTTCCAGTACGCAGTGGATAGCGGCAGGGTGATTCTCGTGTCGGCGGATGTCTTCTTCGAGGCGGCCACGTACGAAGACATGGTCTCGCGGGTGCTGCAGCGGATCGGTCAGAATGCGGGAATCACGGTTGCCGAGGTGCGGGATCTCTTCGGCACGACGCGCAAGTACGCGCTGGCGCTGATGGAACACCTCGATGCTATCGGCTTCACCGTCCGAGACGGGGACATCCGCCGGCGGAAGGACACATAACAACGACTGGCGCGTCACAGCCTTCGGTGACGCCAGTCCCCTCCCACCATCACACCGACCGGCTGCAGCTCGCGCAGCTCATCCGGCGGAATGAGGAACGGATCCTCATCAAGAACGACCAGGTCGGCCAGACTGCCTGGAAGGAGCACACCTTGGCGCCCGGCCATCCCGGCGGCCACGGCCGGGCCATACGTGTATGCCCGGAGGGCAGACTGCAGATCAAGAGCCTGCTCAGGGTGCCACGGCGCTGCGTTCAGACTGTTGGGGATCCGGGTGACGGCCGCATGCAGTCCCCAGAACGGATTCGGATTCTCCACCGGCGCATCTGAACCGAAGGCAAGCGGCAGGCCGAGCGCATGCAACCGGCGCCAGGCATAGGCGTGGGCAGTCCGGGCGCCCCAATGACGGTCGGCCATGGCGCTGTCGGATGGGGCGTGAATCGGTTGCATCGAGGCGACGCAGGCGATGCCGGCCAGGCGCGCGAAGTCCTCCGGGTGCAGGAGCTGAAGGTGCTCGATGCGATAGGGCAGCCTGGGGGCCCGGCCCCGCTGTTGGATTCGAAGGAACGCCTCGATGACATGGTGGTTGGCAAGGTCACCTATGGCGTGAACGGCCAGCCCCAGCCCGCCGGCTCGTGCCTTGAGCCCGATCTCGGTGATCGCTTCTACATCGAGAAGCAACTCTCCCCGGTTTCCAGGATCCGCGTCGTACTCCTCGATCATGGCCGCCGTGCGCGGGCCGAGGGCGCCATCGGCGAAGAGCTTGACGTTCCCGATACGCAGCCAGTCATCGCCGAAGCCGCTGCGGAGGCCGAGATCCAGGGCGGGCTGAAGGGACTCTAACTGCAGGTGTTTCAGGACCCGCAGGCCCAACCTGCCTTCTTCCCGCAGCGTCTGGAGGGCGGTCAGGCAACGCGGACCGTCGAAATCATGTATAGCCGTGATGCCATACTCCCACAACTTGCCCTGGGCGGCTGCCAGGCGCTCGACCAGCTCCGAAGGAGTAGGTGCGGGGAGGCAATCCTGGACGATGTGCGTGGCGGCCTCGAACAGCAGGCCGTCGAGCTGCCCCGTGGAATCCCGCCCCAGCCTTCCGGACGGGGGATCGGGGGATGTAGCCTGCAGATGCGCCGCCCGCAGGGCAGCAGTATTGGCCCAGGCGGCATGGAGCGACTTTGCAGTGAGGAAGACCGGGTGCTGGGGAACGGCTGCATCCAGCTCCTGCACCGTTCCGTAGCGCCCCCACGTGTTTTGGTTCCAGCCGTGGCCGAGGATCCATGTTCCCGGAGGAAGCTCGCCGGCGCGATCAGCGAGGCGATCCAAGCAGGCCCGCAGCGTCGGCGTCTCGCAGTCGATGCGGATCAGGCTTTGCGCATACAGATCGAGATGGATGTGGGCGTCAACCAGGCCCGGAATTACAGCCCGACCTCCGAGGTCAAGCGATTGTGTGTCGGGAGCTGCAAGCGGGAGGATCTCGTCGCTGGTTCCGATGTCGAGGATCGTCTCGCCGGAAATCGCCAGGGCCGAGGCGTCCGAGTGATCAGGCGCAAGCGAGTGAACTCGCGCGTTGTGCAGGATCGTGCTGGGCCGGATGTGCTTCATGACATCGCCAATCCTCGAGCCGAGGCGGCCGCTTGCAGACGAGCGGCCGTCATGCCTGGGGGAGATCGGAAATCCCCAACGAGGCTGCCAGCACCTCAATCGGGTGAAGCAGCCTCAGGCCCGACAGGCCGGCCAGCCACCATCTGCAGGTCTCGGAATCGCACAGCACGAAATCTGGTTGGGCGCGCTGGATCTGCTGCAATAAGGGTTGTGCCACACGTCTGGCAACAGCGTATTTCTCGGACTTGAGGCCGTAGGTCCCAGCGACCCCGCAGCACTCGGACTGGGAAAGAACAACTTCGAAGGCTGGGATTTGCCGTAGGATCCGCAACGCCGGAGTGCCTAGGGCGTGGCTCTTGAGCTGGCACGGTGGATGGTAGAGGGCCCTGGAGGCCACCGGCAGTAGCTCGCGCCAGCGAAGCAGGTCCGGCCGGACATAGACCAGGTACTCGAAGATGTCGTACGTGCCGGCGGCCAGATCGTCGAACTGGCTGCCGTGCATGCCCAGGATGGCGCGGTACTCGTGTTTGAGAGCGAGGGTGCATGATGTGGACGTGCCGACGATCGGAATCCCGGCTCGGGCGAAGGGCGCCAGCCATCGAGCGTTGGCTGAGGCCTGTCTGCGCGCGGCGTGGAACAGCCCATTGGACTGCAGGGGCAATCCGCAGCATGTCTGCGGAGGGACGACCGCGTGTAGGCCCAAGCACTCAAGCACGCGCAGGGCGAGCAAGCCGAGGTCGGTCTCGTAGTAGTTGGCACTGCACCCGTGGAAGTAGGCAATGGTCTCAGCCGGATCGGTGCTGAGATCGCCGGGCGAACGCACGCGCCGGCGCGCTGCCCGGTGGCGCAGTGTTCGGAGGCGGAAGGCAGGCATCGGGGCTTCGGGGTGAATCAGGAGCAGCCATCCAAGGATTCGGCGAAACCAATGCCGAGCAAGGACGGGATTGACCAACGCCGAGAAGGGGCCGGCGAGGGCGCCCAGCAGATGGGGTCGCGAGATGAATTGGTCGCGCAGAGGGGTACCGGTTGCCTGGACGAGGCGCGCCTTGGCGACAGTGTTCATCTCGGCAACCTGCACACCGTGGGGGCAGACGCGCGAGCATGTTCCGCATCCGGAGCACCACGTGACGGACGAATCCGGAGGGGCAAGGCGCGGATGACGAAAGCGTTCGGCCTGCGGACCCACCGCCTTCGGGCCAGGAAACAGGTCTGTGGCCGCGGCCACAGGACACGCCGCCGTGCAGATGTTGCACTTCAGACAAAGGTCGGCGCTCAGGCCCGCCGGGTTCATCCCAGGATGACCTCGACTGCTTTGTGGGCTGTGGCCAGGTCGATGCCCTGGCGGCAACCACCGAGCGTTCGGTCAGGCCCGGCAATCAAGCCTCCGGCGGCGTACAGGTTGGCCACGACGGGTTCGCCGTCCGCTCCCAGGGGCTGCATCCGAGCGTTGACACGAACCCCAAAGCCGGCATAGGGCTGCGAATCGCCGGGTCTTGCCGTCAGCCAGGCCTCCCGTCCCGGAGTATGGGTCACGGGCAGGTCGAACACGGCCTCCTGAACTTGGCCGTCCGGAAGTGAGACCAGCCCGCCGTGAAGGACGCCCCCGGTCGCGAGCAGCGTGTTCGTCCCGTGGAAGACACGCTGGGCGCCGTGGGCATCTGCCACAACCCCTACCGCGCGCGGGGTGTCCCGCCCGTCGACGCGGCCGATGGCACTCGGCCCCTCGACGTACGTCACACCACTCCTAAGGGCGTGTTCTCTCAGTGCCATCTCCAACCGGATCCCGGGGACGGAGGGCGGGAGCGTGGGAATCTCGAACACAGCGAGGCCGAGGGCCTCCTCAAGCTGCGCCACGACTTGACCAGGATGAGTGAGCCCGAGGATCGCGGGGAGGCCGAGGGTCTTGATTCCGGACAGGTGGGGCCGCCACAGACGCGCCAGGTCGGGGATAACGGAAGTGGCATCGAGCCAGGCGGCGAGATCTGTGGCGTAGGCGTCGCGACGCTCGTGGTTCGTCGGCATGGGGAGCATGCGAGGCGGAGCGATCTCGATGCCTTGCGACCGCAGTCCGCGCCTGGTCAGGGCGGGATCGAAATCGCGGAAGCCGATGACGCCGGCGATCGCAGTCCGCAGCGTGAAGGTGTCGAGTGTCACGACGGATGACGCCGGCGCCAGCTGGGTGGGTCGAAGGGCGCCGAGGGGGGTCAGTGTCGTCAGCTGGGTGTCCGGGGCCCCGACGTACTCCAAATCGGACTCCCCAGCGATGGCGAGCAGAACGTGCGCCGCTCGTTGGAGCGCCTGCCGGCCCGCCAGGGCGTAAGGGTTCGTGTGGTCGTCAGCGCCTGCCGGATCGAGGTCCGTCGCTCGCGGCCAGACGTCGATGCAGCCGTGGCTGAACGACAGCCCGCCCCGTCCCCGGCTGACGAGAATAACGTCGGCGCCGCGGGAGGCGGCAAGGGCGGAGGCGTACAGCCCGGTCAACCCGGCGCCGACGACAATCAGATCAGCCATCGGGATCCGGCTCCGGCTGAGATACGCCTAGCAGTTCGAAAGCAATGCGCCGGTCGAGCTCGATCTGGCGGAGGGTCTGCCCCCAGGCCAGCGGCCGGAGTCCGCGCCATCGCTCCTGTAAGAAGCTGGCGAGGCCGCCATCGGGGCTCACTTCCGGGCGAAGAGCGGCCAGCCGTCCGGCGGCCCGATAGGCGCAGAATGCGGCCTGGCACGGGCCCATGCCGAGACGGGTGTCTCGCCGCAAGTCGTCAAGCTCGGGGTCCTCGGCCGCAGCGATGGCGAGGTCCAGGGCTTCGCGGGTGACAAGCTCGCATTCGCAGAGGATGCCAGGGGCGAAGGACGCCGGAGCTTTGTGCTCCAGCTCGCGCAGCCGTCGAGGCAAGGTATGCAGGTGCCGTCCCTGCGGCGGGTCGAGCGGCGTGGCGGCAGTTGTGCAAGGGGTGAGGTTGCCGAGCCGGGCAGCCGCGATGTCAACAGCTTCCTGTGCCATCAGGCGGTAGGTAGTGAGCTTGCCGCCGAAGACGCTGATCAGACCGTCAGGCTCTCCCTGGCGACCGTGATCGATGATGGAGTGTGCGCGGGGAAGGGAGCGCGTCGGATCGTTGGCAGGGCTGGGAGGTCGATACAAGGGACGAATCCCCGCCCAGGCGCGCAGAGGCCGCATGAAAGCCACGCTCGGCACGAGGACCTGGGCCTCAGCCAGGAGCAGGTCGATCTCCCGAGGGGCGATCGAAAGGTCATCCGGCAGCTTGACCGGCTCGTCGGTCGTGCCAAGCACAGCCACCGTCCCCACGGGCACGATGATGTCGCCGTCGGCAGGTGGCTTGCAGCGATTGAGGACTGTGTGCACGAAGCGGGAGGCCATGGCGACCATGGTTCCCTTGCCGAGGCCGATGGGGATCTGAAGGCCTGCGCTCGCCGCCAGTACCCCTGCCCACGGGCCAGCGGCGTTGATGACAACCTCGGAGTGGATCGTGGTGTCATCTGGCGTTGAGCGCTGCCGGACGACGGCGCCGATGACGCGTCCTCGGTCAACCAGCAAGCGTTGAGCGGCATGCCGTAGCAGGACCTGACCCCCGAGGGCGCGGATGTTGTGAGCCAGAAGGTGAAGCAGGTCGAAGGAATCGAGGCTCGCATCCGCAACACGGAAGGCTCGCTGCAGGTTGGGCGTCAGGGCCGGTTCGAGGCGCAGCGCATTGGCGGGGGATATCTCCTCGGCCGGAACCTTGGCCGCAACGCAGGCTGCGAACCAGGCATCGGCGAAATTGTCCGGATCTGTGGTCGTCGTCAGAAACAATCCGCCGGTGTCTTCGATGGTCGACGGGGCAATTCGGCGAAGGGTGGTGTTCTCGCCAGCGCAGTCCTGGGCGGAAGCCGGGTCGCTGACGACATAGCGTCCGCCGGAATGCAGCAGGCCATGGTAGCGCCCGGAGGTGCCCTGGCCAAGATCGTCTTTCTCGACGAGGATGACCTTCAACCCGCGCAGGGCGGCGTCGAAGGCAACACCCAGGCCTGTGGCTCCGCCTCCGATGACGAGCACGTCGCTGGAAATGGAGGACATCTTGGTCTCGGCAGCCGCTCCTGCTCTGTTGATGCTCCGATAGTGCTCGGCGGGATCCTGAATCCCTGTCGATCGAAGCGGTGTCACGCCTTGAGAAACAGGCGGTCGTAAAGTAGGGCCGCGACGATGCCGCCCAAACCGGGGCCGACGAGGTAGATCCAGAAAGCGTTCAAGTCTATCATCACAAGCACCGGGCCAAACGATCGGGCAGGGTTCATCGAAGCGCCGGTCAGGAAGCCGCTAATTAAGATGTGCCTGGAGAGCACGAATTCGATGGCGGGGGCGACGCCGACGAACGGGGCGGCCCAAGTGCCGACGGCTTGCAGCCAGGGAATCCGAGGCGTGACGGCGAGGCCGAGGGTGAGGGCGGGGTTGACGCACGCCCCGGAGATTGCTCCCCAGGTGAAAACGCTCGCCATCAATGCGACGCCGCGGGCAACCGCCACCCCGACGATGCCGATGTCTGAAGACGCAGCGGCAGCCCATCGGGCGGCGGTCTGCTTTCGTCATCCTGACAGGCTGCCCGCCTCCTCAGTTCCGTATGCCCCTTCCATCGCCACGCTGCCCGGTCAGGGTGGTCAGGCGCAGGGTTGTCAGCACACCGCCGAAGGGAAAGCCCGGGCTCGAATCCCCAGCGGAGCGAGCTTCTCGCAGCAACGAACACGCCAGGCGGGCGAACGACGACTCTCAATTGCCACGCCATCTCCCGGTCACCGCAGATGCCGCGACTCCACCTCCGGTGGCCCCTCTCCAGCCTGCCTTGACACCACTCCAGGCTGATCTATAATGACTACAATGTACTACTGCTTACATGTTAACTCGGGAACGTGAGCATGCATGCTGTCGATGAGGTCCTCCAGAAGCTGCGCCAACGTGGGCTGAAGGTGACGCCTCAGCGCCGGGCGATCGTCGAGCGGCTGGCCGCGGATCACGGGCATCCGGACGCCGACGACGTGTACCGGCAGGTGGCCTCGTCAATGCCGGAGCTCTCGCGCACGACGGTCTACAACACGCTGCGCGAGCTGATCGACCTTGGCGAGCTAATTCCGGTTGAGGACTCGGGGCAGGGCGGTGCGCGCTACGACACGAACTCCAAGCGTCACCACCACCTGCTGTGCATGCGCTGCCGGCGCCTAACCGACATCGAAAGGGAATTCGACGGACTCAGGCTTCCGCCGGGGGAGCGCGCCGGGTACCGCATCGTCAGCAGCCAGGTCACCTTCTACGGGTACTGCCCGGAATGCCAGGGCTCATGACGCTTCGGCCACGCGCGGGCTGATGGCCAGGGACAGTCGGGCCCGCGATCACGGGAGGGAGGTCTATGGGGGTATGCAGAGTGTGACCGCCGCATGTGTCTGAACCACCACCCCTACGGCAATAGGAAGGATGGAGATTATGGCTAAGGTAGCACGCGAAATGGTCGAGAAGTCGGGGATCAACGTCAACGAGCTGCTCGAGCTGCTGGTCAAGAACGCCGCCGCCGAGCTGACGACCTTCTACTACTACACAATCCTGCGCACCAACCTGATCGGGCTCGAGGGCGAGGGCCTGAAGGAGATCGCCGAGGCGGCCCGCATCGAGGACCGCAATCACTTCGAGGCGCTGGTGCCCCGCATCTACGAGCTTGGGGGCAAGCTCCCCGAGGACATGAAGAAGTTCCACGACATGTCCGCCTGCCCGCCGGCCTCGCTGCCCAAGGACCCGACGGACATCAAGGCCATGCTGACCGTGCTGGTGGAAGCCGAGCGCTGCGCGGTGCGCGGCTACACCCACCTGTGTAACCTGACCGCCGGCAAGGATCACCGCACCTACGCCCTGTGCCTGGCGATCCTCAACGAGGAGATCGAGCACGAATCCTGGTTCTCCGAGTTCCTGGGGGAGGGCCCGTCGGGCCACTTCATGCGCCGCGGGGAGACGTCACCCTTCGTCGGCCCATTCATGCGGTAGGCTCAAGGATACGAAAGGGAGGCCCAACGCTGGGCCTCCCCTTCTGAACGCCGCCCTGGTCACCCGAATTCGCCGAATGCTCGAGATCACCCTGGACGAACTTGCTCGGTACAATGGCCGCAGCGGCGCTCCGGGCTACATCGCCTTCCAGGGGAAGGTGTATGACGTCTCGCACAGCTTCCTGTGGCAGGAGGGCCGCCACCAAGTGGTCCACGCGGCGGGAAAGGATCTGACCGGCGAGCTCAAGGCGGCGCCTCACGGCGCGGCCATGCTCGAGCGCCTCCCCATGGTAGGGACCCTGGTCGACAGCCGCTCTTGACGCCTGTGCGACGAACGTCCCACACTCTGGGGTTGAGAATCGCCTGGGGCTGCCTGCAGGCCAATCCCCGAGCCAGATACCCCGTCCTAGATCTCGCCGCGCTCACCGCAGCGGCCTGCCACCCCGGGGGACGTCCGCAGGGCGCGGAGTACCTGCTGCATTCCTTCATCCGCCACAGCGCCCTTCCTTTGCGGCCATGATAATGCGCCCACGACAGGACGCTCGTTACGCGGGTATCAGTGGCGCCGCCCGGGAGGCTGGATGGTGACCTCGATGACTCCTGGGTAGCCACGCAGGAAGGCCGGCCCGCTCATCGGGCGGGACCCGGCTGGCTGCAGGACTTCGAGCAGCAGGCCACCCTCGGAGGTCGATAGCAAAGGGCCGAGGGGGGTGCGCGACACTCGGCCGGGGGGACCGGGCGGGGCGTCCACGACACGGGCTTCATGGACGGATACCCGCCGACCGTCCCAGGTCAGGTAGGTGCCAGGCCATGGGTGAAAGGCTCGAACCTGCCGGGCAAGGACCTCGGCAGGTTGGCCGGGATCGATCTCGCCGTCTGCTTTCGTCAGAAGCCGGGTGGTTGTTGCCTGGGCCGGGTCCTGGGAACGCGGAATAAGCGTTCCGGCAACGTAGGATGGAAGCGTTTGGACAAGTAGCTCTGCCCCCAGCAGAGCGAGGCGGAACGAAAGCTCGCCCCCGGTTTCGGCCGGCAGGATCGGGAGCGCCTGTTGCGAAAGAATCGGTCCGGTGTCCATCCCTTCGTCCATTCTCATGATAGTGACGCCCGTAGCCGGATCGCCGGAGAGGATGGCGGCCTGAATGGGAGAGGCGCCGCGCCAGCGTGGCAGCAAGGAGGCATGGATGTTCACGCAGCCGAAAGGAGGCTGCTCCAACAGGGAGGGCCGGAGGATCTTGCCGTAGGCAGCTACCACCAGGACGTCGGGCAGCCACTCTCCAAGCCGGGCAAGTACCTCCGGAACATGTGGATCGCCTGGCTGCAGGATGGGCAAGCCCAGACGCTGGGCGGCCTGCTTGACCGGCGGCGGGCGCAGACTGCGACCCCTGCCGGCAGGGCGATCTGGCTGGGTGACGACACCCTGGACGGATGTGGCATCGGCGAGGGCTTCCAGGATGGGGACGGCGAATGCAGGGGAGCCCAGGAAGACGGTTCGCACGGCGGCATAGTAGCACGAAACGAGGGGATTTCGCGTAACCCTTGCCCTGAAACAGGGTTCCTATATTGGTAAGAATGGCCCAAATGCCAAGCCAGGGCCTCGTGCGGACGATCGAAGCCGCGATTCCAGCCAACAAGGAGCATAAAAGATGACGGATAAGAGTTCGGTCACCAGCGATGATCGCCTGTGGTCGGCACTGGGCTATCCCATTGCCTTAATCGCGATCGTCATGTTGCTGATGGAGGAGAAGAAGACCCGGCCCTTCATCAAGTTCCATGCGGTGCAGGCCATTGCCTTCAACGTCGTGCTGTGGGTGGTTATCTTCCTGCTCAGCTTCGTGACGTTGGGCTTTGGGGCGCTTTGCGTGCCGCTGCTCTGGCTGGTCACGCTCTGGCCGGCGATCGACTCCTACCGGGGCAACTACACGCAGATCCCGGTCATCACCAACTTCATCAAGAAGCAGGGCTGGGCCTAAGCTCTTTCTGCTTGTCAGCCGCAGGGGCTCCGTGAAAACGGAGCCCCTGATTGTGATTCCGGAGCGAGGATGAAGCGGTGGCATTTTCCCGATCCGCTAGCTGACTCAGTCCTGGCAGAGCTTAGCGAGTATCCTCTGCTTGGCCGCCAGGTGCTTGCTGGGCGTGGACTGCGGACGCCGGGCGCCGTCCGAGCCTTCATGGCGCGGGAGAATCCGGGGCATGACCCCCTGCTGCTCCCGGGGATGCGGCAGGCCGTGGACCGTATCATGGCCGCGGCGGAGCGTCGGGAAAAGGTGGCAGTCTACGGAGACTACGACGCGGACGGGATCACGGCAACGGCGATCCTCTGCCTTGGGCTCCGACCGCTGGGCTTGCAGCTGGTCCCCTATCTTCCAGACCGGTTCACCGAGGGTTATGGTCTTAAGGGCACGGCCCTTGATGCCCTGCGCGGCGAGGGGGTCACGCTGGTGATCACCGTTGACTGCGGTATTCGCTCGGAGGCGGAAGTAGCCTGGGCACAGGCCCACGGCCTGGACGTGGTGCTGACGGATCACCACGTACCGGGCAGCGCCATCCCACCGGCAACCGCTGTGGTTGACCCAAGGCTTCCGGGAGCGACCTATCCCTTCACCGGCTTGAGCGGAGCGGGCGTTGCCTACAAGCTTCTGCAGGCGGTGGCTGCCGAAGCGCCGGCGGTACGCCCGGATAGCATCCTGGACCTGGTCGCCATCGGAACGGTGGCGGATCTTGCGCCGCTCCTCGGTGAAAACAGGTACCTCGTTGCGCGGGGGCTGGAAAGGCTGCGAGAGACACCCAGGTTGGGGCTGCGGGAATTGATGCGGGTGGCAGGTATTCGTCCGTCTGAGGTCAGTGCCAGTTCCATCGCCTTCGGGCTTGCCCCGCGCATGAACGCCGTCGGTCGAATGGAGTCACCGCAACCGGCGCTGGACCTGCTGCTGGCGGACGATGAAACGGCGGCGGCACGGCTGGCCGAAGCTCTGGATCAGGCGAATCGCGCCCGCCAGGCCGCCACGCGTCAGGTATCTGAAACGGCCAGAGTACGATTTCTCGGACTCGAGGCCTTGCCCTACTTGCTCACTGTGGAGAGCGCTGAGCTCGGAGAAGGGATCCTGGGACTGATCGCGGCCCGGCTGACAGAGGAGTTCTATCGCCCGTCACTGGTTGCCAAGGTCGGTCCCGAGACGGCGCGCGCCTCGCTCAGGAGCATCCCCGAGTTTCCGATCACGGCTGCGCTTGAAGAGTTTGCCGAGGAGTTGATTCAGTTTGGCGGACACACGACGGCCGCCGGATTCACGGCTCCCGCCCAGCGCCTGGCGGCGGTGGTGCGCGGGCTGGAAGCTAGGGCGGCGGAGGCATTGGCTGGTGTGACAGCCGCCGAGGTCCGGGTGGATGCCATCGCCTCATTCGATCAACTCGACGAGGAGCTCGTTCGGTTCTTGGAGGGGTTCGAACCTACCGGCCAGGACAATCCGCCGGTGCTGATCGCGGCTGAAGACCTCGCCGTGCTCTCGAAACGCGCCGTTGGACAGGACGGAGCGCACCTAAAGCTCCTCCTGCGGGACGAGCGTCGAACCTTCGAGGCCATCGGCTTCCGGCTTGGAGACAGGCTCGCCGGACTTCCTGCGCGCGTCGACGCCCTCTTTCACCTGGAGCGGAATGCATACATGGGTGTCGAAACGCTGCAGTTGAACGTGAAGGATCTCCGACCGGCTAGTCCACAAAGCGGTACTTAAGAAGCGTCCATACCGCCTGAAAGGCATCCTTCAAACCGATCTTCTTCCCCTCGGAATACTCGCGGGGATTGAAGGAAATCGGGACCTCGAAGACGCGCACCTTCCGTTTGAGCAGCTTCGCCGTGACCTCGGGTTCGAAATCGAAGCGTCGGGCACGCAGAGGAATCGATTGGATCAGCACTCTGGGGAACACCTTGTAGCCCGTCTCCATGTCGGACAGGATGCTGTTGAACAGGATATTGGTCATGAGCGTCAGCAGCTTGTTGGCAACCATGTGCCAGAACATCGTCGTCCTGTGCGGTCCCCCGAGGAAGCGGGACCCGTAGACCGCGTCCGCCCTCCCATCGAGCAGCGGCTCCAGCAGGGAAGGGTAGTCTCGCGGGTCGTACTCGAGGTCGGCATCCTGGATCAGGACGAGGTCCTTGGTGGCGGCGTGGATGCCGGTCACCACGGCGGCACCCTTGCCCTGGTTGCGGTCGTGAAGGATGACCTTGAGCCGCCGGTACCGCGGTGCCAGCTCGGCCAGCAGCTCCCGGGTGCCGTCGGTGGATCCGTCGTCTACCAGGATGATCTCGTCGGCCAGTCGGGAGGCCGACACGCGGCTGAGGATTGCCTCCAGAGTCGGACGTTCGTTGTAGACGGGCATGACGACGCTGAGTGCGGGTGGCATGCGGCGCATTCTACAATATCCATTTGGGTAGGACAAACGGGGATTTGCCTGTGACTCTTCGAGGCCATATAATCGTATGGCTTGAGGCTGGGGGGTCCCTGGCCCGCGGCTTGCATCTGCCTGAAGGACTCGCCCACGGGGGCGGGACGACCGGAAGCCTGGAGGCATGGAATGTCACTGCCTAGGACCGTAGCGCGGGCCAGTGCGCCAGCCCTCGAGAGAACGACATCCAATCTGCGCTTCATCCCGCCTCCAGTCACGCGGATCGAGGACACGGGCCTTACGGAACTGTGGCTTCAGGATCTGGCCTTGAAGATCTTGTACTTCCATGGATATCAGACCGGCTTTCGCGTGGCAGAGGCCATGTGTCTCCCGTTTGCCGGTCTGGTCGATCTGCTGCTGGAGAACCTCAAGCGGGAGAAGTTCGTCGAGATCAAGACGCAGGTCGGCTTCGGGGAGGGGTCGTATCAGTATGCCATCACCGGGGCCGGCATTGCCCGAGCGCGTGAGGCATTGGAGCGGAGTCAATACGCCGGCCCAGCCCCAGTGGCGATCGCGGTCTACAACGACTCGATGCGGCGGCAGAGCCGCGGCCGCCCGACGGTGCATCCACGGCTGATGCGACAAGCATTGACCGACCTGGTGCTCTCCGAGAAGACCTTTAACCGGATCGGCCCGGCCGTCAATTCCGGCACGTCCATCTTCCTGTACGGCCCACCTGGCAATGGCAAGACGTCCATCGCCCGCGCCATCGGCAACATGATCCTGCAGGAGGACATGTTTATCCCATTCGCCATCGACGTCGATGGGCAGGTCGTCAAGCTCTACGACTCTGTGAACCACGAACTGGCTCCGGATGAGGACGCCTCGCCGTCCGGAACAGGGACCTTGAAAGCCGGCACCAAGCGCGACCCGCGCTGGGTCAAGATCCGCCGCCCGTTCATTGTCGTCGGCGGCGAGCTCACCCTGGCCGGGCTGGACCTGGTGTATGACGATGTGCACAAGTTCTATGAGGCGCCGTTCCAGGTGAAGGCCAACGGCGGGGTGTTGCTGATTGACGACTTCGGACGCCAACAAGTTCGCCCGCGGGACCTGCTCAACCGATGGATCGTGCCGCTCGAAAACCGGCTGGACTACCTGACCCTGCACACCGGCCGCAAGCTCGAAGTTCCCTTCGATGTTCTGGTGGTTTTCTCGACCAACCTGCCGCCGAAAGACCTGGTGGATGAGGCCTTCCTGCGCCGCTTGCGCCACAAGATTGAGGTGGGCGATCCCACCTACGAGGAGTACCGCCAGGTCTTCAAGCGCGTGGCTGAGGCCAAGGGTGTCGCCTATTCCGACAAGGGCCTGGCCTACCTTCTGCAGGAGTGGTACATCAAGCGCAACCGCAAGCTCCGCGCCTCCCATCCCCGCGACATGTGTGATCAGATCCTCGACATCTCGCGCTATCTGAACGTGGATCCCGCCATGAGCAAGGACTTGCTGGACCGCGCGGCCGAGGCGTACTTCGTCGAGCTGTGATCCGGCCGCTGTCGTCGGAGTGGTTTCGCGACGCCCCGCTGGTCATCGCTCACCGCGGGGCGTCCTGCTGTGCGCCTGAGAACACGCTGGCGGCGTTCCGCCTGGCGGCTGGGATGGGCGCGCACGCCATCGAGCTGGATGCCAAGTTGACCAGCGACGGCCGGGTTGTCATCCACCACGATCTGACGCTCGACAGAACGACCGATGGAAGAGGCCCGCTGTCAGGGCACAGCCTGGCGGAACTCAAGCAGCTGGACGCCGGCGCGAAGTTCAGTCCGCGCTTCCGGGGGGAGCAGATCCCCACGCTGGAAGAGGTGTTTGCCGCCTTCGGTTTGTCGATCCTGGTCAACGTAGAGCTGACCAACTATGAGCAACCCCGGGACGGCCTGCCGGAGGCGGTGGTGAGCCTTGTCCGGGTTGCCGGACTGCAAACAAAGGTGCTCCTCTCTTCGTTCAACCCCTTGGCCATCCGCCGCGCGCACCGGCTGGCTCCGGAGATTCCCGTTGCATTGTTGGTGGAGGCGAGGGAAGCTGCATGGAAGCGCAGCCTCTACCGGTGGGTGACGCCGCACCACGCCTACCATCCCGAAGATGTGATGGTGTCTGAGGGTTTGATCGCTCGCGAACGTATCGGCAGCCGGCGCGTCAATGTATGGACGGTTAACGACTCACGTCGCATCCGGTGCCTGCTCGATTGGGGTGTCAGCGGGATCATCACGGATGTTCCTGACATCGCCCTCGGGATCGTGGCGGAGCACGTGCATGACGGTTGACCTGGAGCTTATCCATCGCGCTGCTAGTCGGCTCGCTCCGCACATTCCCGTCTCCCCCTTGGTCCCCATTCCTGGCATCGGGTTGTGGCTGAAGAACGAGGCCGGTCTTCCGACCGGGTCCTTCAAAGTCCGCGGCGCTCTGAACCGCCTGCTGGCGGACCCGGCGCGGTCGACGCAGCACGTCGTGGCAGCCTCAGCGGGGAACCACGGGCTTGGCGTGGCGTATGCCTCGCGCAAGCTCGGCCTGCGGGCGACCATCGTCGTGCCCGCCGGGGCGGTGGCGGTCAAAATCGAAGGAATCCGCAGGCTCGGGGCGGAGATCGTCGAGGTGCAGGGCGGATACGTTCAGGCTGAGGCCCACGGCCATTCCATTGCCGAACAGAGAGGGTCGATCTGGGTGTCCCCCTATAACGACCCCGAGGTCATTGCCGGGCAGGGCGTGATCGGACTCGAGCTGTTCCGGCAGATGGGCGGAGTCGGGGCACGGCCCCTGGACGAAGTGTATGTGCCGGTAGGGGGCGGGGGGCTGGTGGCAGGCATTGGGATCGTGTTGAAGTCATACTGGCCAACCACGCGCCTGGTGGGCGTCCAGCCCGCGGCCTCGCCGTTCATGGCGGTGGAGTTTGGAGGGGGCGACCGGGCCTCGGTCGTGGAAGGCCCAACGGTCGCAGACGGCCTGGCTGGGGACGTTGAGGCAGGGTCGATCACCATTCCGCTGGCGAAGCAAGTGGTGGACGCCTTCATCCTGGTGGATGAGCGGTCCATCCTCGAAGCGATCAGCTGGGTGTGGCACAAGGCGGCGCTGCGGATCGAACCCTCGGCGGCGGCTGCCGTCGCCGCCTATCTGGCCTTTGGGCAAGGGCGGTGCGCGGTGGTCCTGAGCGGAGGCAATGCCGACCCAGCCCTTCTGGCAAGGTGCGGGGTGCCGGATGCCGGGTAAGGTGGACTACACGATCGACGAACTGGTTACAGTCTGTGTGGCCCGGCACGTGCAGAACGGGGACCTGCTCGCCCAAGGCCTGTCGACTCCCTTGGTGGCTGCCGGGTACCTCCTGGCATGGCGGACACATGCGCCGGATGTGCTATTTGCCTCCGCCATCGGACAGAGTGTATGCAGCACGGGTGCGCCGCTCGGGTTGGCAAGTGTCGAAGGGTTGTGGCTCGACCGCGCGCTGACAAGTGCAGGATTTGTTCAGGGCGTTTGCGACTGGATGCCGCGCATGCGGCCAAAGGAGTGGTTTCGACCTGCACAAGTGGACAGGCATGGCAACTTCAACAACATCGCCTTCGGAAAGTCCCGCGACCGGCCCAGGCTGCGCCTCCCTGGGACTGGAGGGATCCCGGATGTCACATGCTTCCTGGATGGGATCTATCTGTACGTGCCCAGGCACACTCGCCTCACGTTTGTCGAATCACTGGATTTCCGTTCGGGGCTGGGGCACATGCCGGAACGGAGGTGGGGCCACGGGGTTCGGTGCCTGGTGTCCGATCTGGGCCAATTTGACTTCGCCGATGGGTTGATGCGCCTGACGCACCTCCACGCCGGGGAGACCGTCGAGACGATCCGGAGCCGAACCGGCTTCGCACTGGATGTTGCGCCGGGGCTCGCCGTGACCCCTCCGCCGTCACGTGAGGAACTGGAGATCCTGCGCAACGAGATCGATCCGCTGTGTGTGAGGAGGCTGGAATTCCTCAGGGGCCCGGCGCGCAGAGAGCTGATCCTGAAGGTCTTGGCGGCAGAAGCCGCGGCCTTCTGATCGGATGGCAGCCTCCACCTAAGGTCGGTATACTACAAGTATGTGGCGGGCTTGGCGCATGGCACTGTTGCCTGTTCTGTTGGTGTCCCTGCTCGCATCGGGAAGCGGGGCTGCGGCTCCAGTCCAAGATGCCGCACAGGACGTTTTCGAGCGAATGAGTCCGGAAGAACGGGTCGGCCAGCTATTCCTTGTGACCTTTGATGGGAGTGAGCTCAAGTCCGACTCGCCGATCGTACGCCTGGTAGCGGAAGGCCGCGTGGGCGGCGTTGTCCTGCGCAAGAAGAAGGACAATTTCGGTGAGGGCCCGGATAGCTGGATGCGTGCCAGGACGCTGGTGGAAGGTCTGCAGGCGGTTGCCCTGAGAGCGAGCGAGGCATCCGGAACGCCGGAGCCGGGCGGCTCCGAGGCGGGGAGCTCCGGCCCGACGACAGAGCCCGGCACCGGGCCGTATGTTCCCTTGTGGATCGGGCTTGCGCCCGGAGCAGATGGGACCCTGGCCTCTGAACTGCTCGGGATCATCGCTGAGGACGTCACACCGATGTCGCTCGGCGCCACCTGGGCGCCAGACCTTGCCCGCCAGGCCGGGGAGCAGGCTGGGGAGGAGCTTGAGGCGCTTGGGGTCAATCTGTTCTTGGGGCCCTCCTTGGATATCCTGGAGAGCGTCCAGCCCGGCGCCGGGGAGGCTCTGGGGGTTCAGATCCTGGGGGGAGACCCGTTCTGGGTTGGCAAGTTGGGCAGGGCCTACGTGACAGGTCTCCGGCAAGGGTCCGAAGGCCGAGTAGCGGTCGTGGCAACGCATTTCCCCGGCATGGGAAACGCAGATCGCCCTGCAGACGAGGAAGTGGCCACCGTGCGCAAGTCGCTTGAGCAACTGCGCCAGACCGAGCTCGCGCCCTTCCTGGCGGTGGCCGCGCCTGGCGGCGAAGAACCGGATGGCGTGGTCGACGGGTTGTTTGTGTCCCACATTCGGTACCAGGGATTGCAGGGCAACATCCGGGAGACGACGAGGCCGGTCAGCCTCGATCGCGACGCTCTGAGCCAGTTGGTGGCGCTGGATCCCATCGCCGGGTGGCGTACGGACGGCGGCCTCTTAGTGAGTGAGTCGCTTGGGTCAAGGGCTATTCGACGCTTCGTCGATCCGAAGGAGCAGGCATTCAACGGGGCGGTCGTGGCGAGGACCGCTTTCCAGGCCGGTCAGGATCTGCTGCTGCTGGAGGACTTCCAGAGCCCGGATGATCCCGATGAGCTGACGTCGATTCTCAAGACGATTCGCTTCTTCGCCGACAGGTATGGGGATGACCCCTTGTTCGCCGAGCAGGTGGACGCGGCCGTACTGCGCCTGTTGCGCAAGAAGCTCACCCTCTACGGCGGGACGTTTCGCCCTGAAACGGTGGTGCCCGAAGGAGGTCCACCGGAAGCAGGGCTGGCGCCTCCAGGTGGGGGTCTGGAGGTAGCCCGGCGGGCAGCCACGCTGGTCAGTCCTTCCGCCGAAGAAGTGCGTGAGCGGCTCGAGGTTCCGGCCACGGGCGAGCGGATGCTGTTCTTCACGGATGTACGCATGGATCAGGCATGCAGCAAGTGCGGTCCCATACCCCTGATTGCACGAAGCGCCCTGGCCGAGACGGTGGAGGCGCTGTACGGAACGGCGACCGGCGGACAGGTCAGAAGTTGGGATTTGGCGTCACTCTCGCAGGCGGACCTGGCCGTGTTCCTCGGCGAGAAGCCCCCGGCATCGCCGACGGAGCCCATCCAGTCGTCGGACGAAGTCGGTCGCGCGATCAGCCGGGCCGACTGGCTGGTGTTCGCAGTGTTGCGAAGCTCCGAGAGTTCTTTCGGGTCGGATGCGCTCCAGTTGCTGCTCGACCGCAGGCCGGACTTGATCAGTGGGAAGCGGATCGTGGTCTTCGCCATGGATGTCCCATACGAGTTGGATTCCACGGACATCAGCAAGCTCGATGCCTTCTACGGCGTGTACGGTCACACCACGTCGTACGTGGATACTTCCGCACGCTTGCTCTTCCAGGAGATTGTGGCCACCGGTAGGTCGCCGGTGAGCATCCCCGGCGTGGGCTACGACTTGCTGACGGTACTGTCACCGGATCCAGCCCAACTGATACGGCTCGCAGTGCATTCGCCGGACTCCGGACCAGGGACGGCCACGGCCGAAGCCGGCTTCTCGAGTGGGGACCAGATCGTCTTGGAGGCCGGGCCGATTGTGGATTGGAATGGGAGCCTGGTTCCGGATGGGACGCCTGTCGAGTTCCAGCTTCAGTATCAGGACGAAACGATCCCCTCCACGGCGAGGGCGACGACGGAAGACGGAACGGCCTCGGTCACCGTTCTGTTGGACCGAATCGGCGTCTTGTCCATTCAGGCCAGGAGCGAGCCCGCCCGGGCATCAGAGATCGTTCAGTTAGACGTGCAGGAGAACGTGCCGGCGTTTGTGACGGTCATCGCCCCCACTCCGGTCCCGAGTGATACAGAGGCGGCGGCAGGTGGAACGGGCGTCCCACCGACCGCATCGGAGGCGCTTGCGGCGAATCCAGGCGTGGACAGGCCACCGGCTGCCGGGCTGGACAGCTTCCTGGGGGCGGCGCTGGGGGCCCTGGCGTGTGGATATGTCGGATGGCGAACAGTTCCCTGGCGGGAGCGGACGCAGCTGCGTCAAGCCAGGATTCTGCTTGTGGCGGTGATCGGTGGAATGACGGCGTATATCTATCTGGCGCTGCAAATGCCTGGGAGCCCCGGGGCCGTCGGAGGGATCGGGGTACTTTGGAGTTTCGCGGCTGCAGCCTTCGGGGCTGGAATGGGGTTGGCTCTGCTGGTCGGGCTGGACCGCCGCCGTGCCGGTGGTTCAGATGGCGGGGGGATGCCGGTCGAGCCAGAGGTGGAGGAGCTTCAGGAGGCGTAGGAAGCAAGCAGTGCCAGCAACGCCAAGACCGTGGCGGCCCCGGCCAGCAGTCGATCGACGGGCGAGGCCATGACAGTCGACCACAGGCTGGAGAGGCGCGTTTGCCAGTTGCCGGTCTCGTCGGTGAAAAGGGAGGTGAGCGAGCCCGAATGGAGCGCCAGGCGAAAGGCGGCGACGTCGGACGGGCGCTCGCTGGGATGGAGTGCCAGCGCCCAGAGCAGGGCCCGCTCGACATGCGCCGGGATCGACCGATTGATCTCGCGCGGCGGGCGCAGGGCGGATGGCTCGAGGAATCGGAATTTGGCCTCGGCCGGTGGTGTGTTGGTGAGCAGATGATACAGGGTCGCGGCGAAGGCGTAGATGTCGGTCAACGGTGTGGTGTGGCCGTCATCTCCCCCGTATTGTTCGAGCGGGGTGTAGTAGGCCGTGCCGCGCCCCTGGATGACCGTGATGGTCATTTCGTCGGGCGCCATTTGCTTGACGAGGCCGAAGTCAACCAGCTTGATCAAACCGGTGGGGGTGAGCTTCAAGTTGCTGGGTTTGATATCACGATGGACGACGGGGGGATCCTGGGAGTGCAAGTACTCGAGCGCCTCGGCAATCTGATCCGCCCACCGCAGGACCTCCGCCAGCGGCAGGAACTGTCCAGCGCGCCGGGCCTCGTCCAGCTTGGACTTGAGGTCAACTCCAGGGACGTAGTCCATGACGAGGTAATCCGAGTTCTCTTCGGAGAAGTAGTCTGAGACCTTCGGGAGATTGGGGTGATCCAGCCGCGCCAGCACCGAAGCCTCGCGATAGAACTGCGACCGGCCTTGCTCGATCAGGCCTGTCGGCAGAGATGGGTCACTCTCGACTTCTTTGACGGCGCAGGCTCGCCCCGGGAGGCGCAAGTCCTCCGCCAGGTAGATCGACCCCATTCCGCCGCGACCCACAATGCCGCGGATGATATAGCGGTCGCGCAGGGTAGAGCCGGTGTCAAGCGCGGTCGGCATGGGTACCTGTCTCAGAAGTAAATAGGCCGTCTGGCGGGATCATGGCGCCAAGATTATACCTACGCAAGGGCGGGAGCGGACGAAGTTGATGGTCGAGGTTCGGCAGGGGAGCCAGGTTCCCGTCCTGATCGGACAATCGGGGACGGCGCAGGGGACTCGCTGGCCGCTGACGGGGCCCGAGACAGTGATTGGCCGGGATGCCGATTGCCAGGTGGTCATCGCCGATCGTCAGGTATCTCGCAGGCACGCGCGGATCCGGCGGCAAGCCGGCGGCTACTGGCTGGAAGACCTGGGAAGCAAGAACGGGACCCATGTGAACGGCGTGGCCGTCCAGGCCGCGGTGATGTTGCAGGACGGAGACCTGGTGCAGATCGCTCTGGCTGCGAACTTCTCGTTTATCGGCCAAGATGCGACGATGCCGCTGGGGCCTGAAGAGGCAGCCGAACACGACCTGGGGTTGCTGCGGCTCGATCGGGGAGCGCATAGAGTTTGGGTGGGCACCCGCGAACTTGATCCTCCGCTGTCACCGCAGCAGTTTCGCCTTCTGGAACTTCTATTTCTGAACCCCACCCGAATCGTGACTCGCGACGAGGTGGTCGAGAACGTCTGGCAGGAGAGCATCGGCAGCGGCGTGAGTGAGCAGGCGATCGACGCGCTGGTTCGGCGGCTGCGGGAGCGACTGTCGGAGGCGGAGGCTGGCGTCACCTTCATCGAAACCGTGCGCGGCCACGGCTTCCGATTGAAGGTCATCGCCTGAAGTGCGCAAACCTCCAAACCGAGACAGCGGCGCACGTGGCCGCTGTCGAAGGTGGAGATGGCGGGAGTCGAACCCGCGTCCGAAGGTTTCTGTCACAGCACTTCTACAGACATAGTCACCTTTTGGTTCTCGCATCGGGGACCTGCGGTGACCCAGGCTTCCCCGGTGCCAGCCACGCAGCCCGGAGGGCTGTCTTGGATGCGGCCTGTGGCGACCGCATTGCACCTCAGCCATTGGTCGCCGCATCCCGGAGCCGGCCGAGGGCAGTTCGGGAGGGCGGGCACCTCAAGGGTGCCGGGCGTTACAACTCGAGCCTAGGCTGCGAGCGGCAGCGCCGCGTAAGCAGTGCGGTTGGCACTTTTGGCTGCGCTGATTTCACGAGATCGGCGCCTCTCGGTCTGCCGTGCTGTGCGATCCACCCCCGTCGAGGCCTTTCATCCCCGTCACCCCATTCTAGCGCGGGATGGCAGTCATGGCAATGCGCATAGCCATAACCCAAACCCCCACCCACCCCTTCCACCATATCACAAACTGGCTGGAGGCTATGCGCAATTACTACCACGTCCCGCCAGGGAAGGTATCTTGCGCCGGAGGTGAGCCCAAGCGACGGTACATCATCACACCGGTGAACGGTTCGCCCAGAATGCCGTCATGCAACGCCCAGCTGCGTCGCCGGATCGACCCCGCCGCAGTGGGGAGGCGAAAGGCGGTCGAGCCGTCCAACCGCGCTGCCAGATCGCCACCTTGCCGGAACCCGTCATGGATGCGGCGCATCAATCGCAGGCCTTGCTGGTACGAGAAGCCAAAACGCTCGAAGTGGACAGCGTTGTGATAGTAGAGCGGCTCGACGAAGAACAGCTCCTGATCCAGCGATGCGACGAAGGCCTCAAACGAGCGAATAGCAGCCGGCAGAACCCGCAGACCGCGCCGAACCTGCCCAGGGGCAAGCCCCGCTTGTAGCGCGGCTTTCTCGGCCTCCAGGTTTCGCAGTTCGGTTCCGAACCGGGTGGGTCGGCCGTCGGGCATGACGTCGACGTCGAATCGAGGCGAGAAGGGATCGTTGATGATGTACAACAGCACGTGCACGTGCCCGTGGACGGTGTCGGTCAGGTGGGAATACAGCACCGGGTCCGGCGCGTCTGGTTTGTGGCGCAGGACGACCTGGACGTCGGCCGCCCCCGGCTCCGAACGGACTTCCAGCAAATCATGGCCTTGCCGGCTAAACAGGTTCGGCGCAATTCCCAGGTGTTCCCGCAACTCCTCAGGGATGAACCGTGAGTAGATCGAGCGTCTCTCGGCCTCCGGCAAGCAGTTGATCCCCGCGATCGACTGATGCAACACACTAGCCCCGCCGGCCAAGTTCGCGTTGGATGGCCCGCCGAGCGTCTTTCTCCGCCAGTTCCCTGCGCTTGTCATACTGACGCTTGCCGCGGGCAAGCGCAATCTCGATCTTGGCTTTGCCCGACTTCAGGTACAGCCGCGTCGGGATGAGGGCGTAGCCCCGCTGCCGGATGATGCCCTCCAGTTTGGCGATCTCCTTCCGGTGCAGCAGCAGCTTGCGCGGCCGTTTTGGGTCATGGTTCATCTGGCTGGCTGGATCATAGGGCGCGATGTGCGCATTCTGAAGCCAGAGCTCTCCATGCTCAAGCTGGACAAAAGCCTCCCGAATGCTGACCTGCCCCAGGCGGATCGACTTGATCTCCGTTCCCTTGAGCGCCATCCCCGCCTCCAGGCGCTCCTCGAGGAAATAGTCGTGTTGCGCCTTGCGGTTCGTGGCGACGACTTTCAATTCCTCATCCACGCTGACGACCTTCCTGAAAGGCGAAGGATCCCGATGGAGCCGACGCCTGCCGCATGGCAACCCGACCGGCAGGCATTCTAGCATGACAAGCCCGTTGCTTCTCCCTCAGGGCGGGGGGCTTATACTGTGCCTGGACGCTCGGAGGATCAGGTTGTCGAGACTGCACCGGCCGGCAGGCCCTTCCCACGTGCGGGACGAGTGCCTGGGCCGTATCCGCTCTGCCTTGCAGGCAGCTCCCTCCGGACCGCACTCGGTCACAACGGAGAGAGACCGCCTGGCCTTCCTCCTCGAACAGCTGCAATCGGTGGCCGACTCCGTCGAACAGACGGCAACCGCTTGGGAAGAGCGGGGATACTGGGTGAAGGCGGACCAGTTCCGGCAGAGCTGGTCCTGGGTCGGATCGACCCGTGACGCCCTGGGCGAAGTTGTCCTGAACGGTGACCCCGCCGTTGCGGACGAACTCCTCCGGCGGCTTGTGATCAGGCTGATCCAGCAGGACGTCAAGCCCCGGCCGGATGGGGGCCCGGGCTCTTGGGAGCGGGCCACAGCGCGCCTCTTCGCGCACCGGCTCAAGACGCGGCCTTGACCATCCCGCCTCCGCACCTGCCCGGATCTACGCCGGTCTGTGCTCATTCCGGCGAGCCGCCGGCGCAGAGCACGGGTCGGCGGCGGCGGGCGCAGCCATGGTAGGCCATGTTTCCTAGCCTCCCATAAGGTGTCGTCCCTTGCGACCTCTTCCTAGGTGCCGCATAATGGCTGAGGAGACAGGCCTCACCACGCCGCCCGGCAATATGGACCAAGTTGACACCATCCTCCCGCATGAGCAGCTGCTGGTCGTCGAAGACGACCCGGCGATGCTGGTCGCCCTGCGCGATATTCTCGAGGCGGCAGGCTACCAGGTGCTGGCAGCGGCCAACGGGCGGCTGGCGCTGGATATGCTCGAGGACTACACGCCGGCGCTGATCCTCTCCGACATCTCGATGCCGGTCATGGATGGCATCGAGCTGTTCCAGGCTGTGCGGCGACTGCCGGTCGGCGCGTCGATCCCGTTCATCTTCCTCACGGCCCGCGGGACGCGTGAGGACATCTTTGCCGCCAAGTCCCTCGGTGCCGACGATTACATCACCAAACCGATCACGAGTCAGGAACTACTCTCCGCCGTCCAGGCGCGTCTGCAGCGTACCGGCGAGTTGATGTTGGTGCAGCTCGAATCGGCCTACAAGGCCAGCCTGAGCATGCTGGCCAATGCCATCGAGGCCCGCGACCGTTCGACCCGCTCGCACGTTGAACGCGTCAGCGCCTATGCTTCCGCCATCGCCCAGGAGCTCGCCTGGGATGACGAGCATATCGACGCGCTCGTGTTTGGCTCGATCCTGCATGACATCGGGAAGATCGGCGTTCGGGAAGCGGTTTTGTGCAAGACCGGGAAGCTCTCCGCCGACGAGTGGCAGGAGATGCGCCAGCATCCCGAGGTCGGCGCCCGGATGATCGAGCCCATTCCCTACCTTGCGCGGGCCATCCCGGTGGTTCTCCACCACCACGAGCGATGGAATGGAAGTGGCTATCCGCGCGGGCTCGCCGGAGAGACCATCCCCGAGGGTGCACGGCTGTTGGCCGTAGTCGATACGTTCGACGCCATGACCTCCGACCGGCCCTACCGCCCGGCTGTCAGTCCGGAAGCGGCATTGGAGGAGATCGTCCGCCAGTCCGGGGTTCAGTTCGATCCAGACATGGTCGATGCCTTCCGCCGCTGCTGGGTTCGGGGTGAGATCGCCAGGATCCTGGAGCGTTTCCACGAAATGCCCGCCTGACGCTCTCCCGACGTCGAGCCAACACCGATCAACGCAGCGTGCTGGCCCCAGATGGGGCGTGGACAGCCGGCTTGCCCCAGGCACAGCCTGTGCCACCACCTCCGGCGCGCACCACATTCGGCGCGTTTGGCCCCGGCACTATCCCACCCGGGGCAGGGTACCCCTGAAGGCCGTGAAACCCGTTGCTAGCGCCAATCAGGCGTCTCTTGTGTGCTGGGAGCTCAACTCTCGAACCGCCTTCCGCCTATTCATCTGTTCGCAGGGCAGGGGGGCAAAGGGCCCTTGACTTGGGCGGCCCGGCGTGTACAATTGCATGGTGATGATAAGTATGATTATGCAAAGCATGCGCTGGCACAGGCTGGGCGTCTGGTGACCGCTGCAGACGGGCCTCGTGCGCGCCGCGGGCGTCTTTCCCTAGCCGCCTCGCTTGCCGCCTTCCTGCAAAGCAAGGCCGAGTCGCGCAGCCCGGCGACCGCACGGACCTATGGCAACGCTCTAGCCGCGTTTCAGCTCTTCCTCGACACCCAGGGCGTTGTCCCTGACAGCCTTCCCGCTGCGCAAGCTCAGGAAACCTGGATCGCCGACTTCGCCAGCTACTTGCGCCCCTATGCCCCGGCCTCGGAGCGCCTCTATCTGACGGCAGTCGCCGGGTGGTACGAATACCTGGCGGCCGAAGGTCTGGCGGACGTCAACCTGCCGCGCCTGCGCCACCTCATCCGCCAGCGGAGCCGACGGACCGGTCAGCGCTTGCCTCAGTTCCCGCGTCAGGCGATCGAGCAGGTCGTGGCCTACGCCATGGGTCTGGCGCTGCGCCCCGGCGGCAGTGACGCAGAGACCCTGCGCAACATGCGCGATTCCGCCTTCTTGGTCCTATTGGCTGACACCGGGCTAAGGGTCCACGAGGCCTGCGGGCTACGGCGTGGCGATGTCGACTGGCACGAATCGCGCGCCGTCTTGATCGGCAAAGGCAACCAACAGGCCGTGCTTCGGATTTCATCGCGCGCCCTGCGATTGTTGCGGGCCTACCTGCAGGCGCGGGCTCCCCTGGACGGCCGATCGGGTCGAGCACTGGGGGCGATGCCGATCTTCGCCCGGCACGATCGAGGCGCGGGCAAGCGTGTGTTCCCGATCACTACCGGCACCGGCCGGGCGATCGTCCATCTGCGCTGTGCCGAGGCGCTGACCCCGGAGGAAGCCGAGGCGATCACGCCACACTCCTTCCGTCACTACTTCGTGACGGCAGTGTTGCGGGGCTCCGGCGGCAACCTCAAGCTGGCGCAGGAGCTGGCGCGGCACCGGACCATTGCCGTGACGCAACGCTATGCGCACCTGTCTGATGATGAGCTCGACCGCGGCTATCACGCTATCTTCGATTCCCCCGTCAAGGGACGAGCCGATTGACAGCCTGGCCGACCTCGCATACCATTGGTCGAAATGGCTGCGGGGCAATAACGATGCGACACTCCCCATTGATCACGGCGATCTTCCTGCTGCAGGGCCTGCCCATCCTGCTGTACCCCCCTGCCCTGTTGCTGGGCGCGCCGATCCTGGTTGGCCTGGCTTTCGCCTTCTTCGTGTCCCTGGGCTTCATGGCGCTGCGCGGCCGAGCCTGGGCGGTTACGATGAGCATCTTCTCCCAGGGGATGAACGTGATCGTGCGTATGATGATGTCCCTCCCCAACGCTCTTTCAGCCGAAGGCACCCTCAACACCGCTCTGGCCATCTCGATGGTCCTGGGTATCATCCTCTCGACCTGGCTGCTCTTCCGCATGGACCGCCCCGACATTCGCAAGGCGCTTCTCGCATAACCTTAAGCACCCAGAGGGCGGCTGTTGAAGGACCCCCGGTGTCAAGTACGACTTGCGACCTATGAGGCGTGGCCACAGCCCACGCCTCATAGGTCGCAAGTTCTTCCTTCGTCAGGCGGCTTCCGGGAGAGATAGAGGGATACCCGACCGCCAGTGCCGGCGGGAAGCGAGAACACCCACCTGTTCCAAGCCGTGTTCGTCACCCTTGTTGGATGATCGGCGCCTCCAGCAGTGCAGATGGGGTGGTGCCCAGGCACCACCCCTTTCCACTCCCCCACTTCTCGCAATCGTTATGGTGGATGCGGGCCGCTCCTGCGATGGCGCCGCTTCGGGGCTGAGTTCGTCTCACATCCCGAGATACGCCCGGGCGACATCCGGGTTGTGAAGCAGCTCGTCGCCCGATCCTTCGAGCACGATCCGCCCGGTCTCCAGGACATAGCCTCGGTCGGCGACGGACAGCGCCATCTGGGCGTTCTGCTCGACCAGGAGAATGCTGGTACCCTGCCGGTTGATCTCCTGGATGATGGCAAAGATCTCTTCCACCAGCAGCGGCGACAGCCCCATCGAGGGCTCATCCAGGAGCAGCAGTTGGGGTTTTCCCATCAGGCCGCGGGCGATGGCCAGCATCTGCTGCTCGCCGCCGGAGAGCGTCCCGCCCAACTGGCCGCGCCGATCCTTGAGGCGCGGGAAGCTCTTGTAGACACGCTCCAGGCTGCTGCCCAGCTCAGCCTTATCCTTGCGGGCGAAGGCCCCCATCTCGAGGTTTTCCAGCACCGTCAACGTGCCGAAGATCTTGCGGCCCTCAGGGATCTGGATGATCCCCTTGCGCACAACTTCCTCTGGCTGCGCAAGGCTCAGGTCTTCCTCGCGAAAGTGGATCGATCCCGAGCGAGCCTGGAGCAGGCCGGAGAGGGTGTTGAGCGTCGTCGACTTGCCGGCGCCGTTGGCGCCGATCAGGGTGACGATATCCCCCTCCCCGACGCCAAAGGCGATGCCCTGCAGGGCATGGATGGCACCGTAGAAGACGTTGAGGTCACTGACTTCGAGCAACATGGCTGCGCTTCTCGCTAAGCTGCTGGGCGACGGCGGCTGCCCCGCGCCCGAGGTAGGCCTCGATCACCTTCTCGTCCGACTGGATTTCCTCAGGGCTGCCCCGGGCGATGACTTCACCAAAATCCACCACTGTGATTCGCTCGCAAATCCCCATCACCACCCGCATCTGGTGCTCGATGAGCCAGATCGTCAGATTGAACTTCTCACGGATGAAACGAACCAGGTCCATCAACACGGCGACTTCGTTGGGATTCATGCCGGCGGCCGGCTCGTCGAGCAGGAGCAGTGTGGGCTCGGCGGCGAGGGCGCGGGCGATCTCGAGTCTCCGCTGCTCACCATAGGGCAGGTTCTTGGCGATCTCGTCCTGCCTGTCATCCAGACCGAAGACGGCCAGGAATTCCTGCGCCCGCTCCGTGAGCTCGGCTTCCTTGGTGGCGAAGTGACCCGAGCGCCGGATGGCAGCGGTCATCCCATAGCCGGCATGCGCGTGATAGGCGATCCGCACGTTGTCCAAGACCGTCAGGTTAGGAAACAGGCGCACGTTCTGGAATGTCCGGGCAGTGCCCAATTGCGTGATCTCGTGCGCCGCCAGGCCCACGAGGCTGATCCCATCAAAGGCGATGTGGCCCACGCTCGGGAGGTACAGCCCGGTCACCATGTTGAAGATCGTGGTCTTGCCTGCCCCGTTCGGGCCGATCAGGCCGACCAGCTCACCCGGGTAGATCGACTCATCGAAGTTGGAGACGGCTTTTAGGCCGCCGAACAACTTGGTCAATTCGCGGACTTCGACCCGAGGCTGGCGCTTCGCCATCGTGTCCATGATGACCCCCTACCCGCCCCGCCCGGCGGCCTCGCCGACCGGCGTGGCTGGAATCTCCCCGGCCTTTGGCGTCTTCCGCTTCAACTTGGGCGGGAAGGTCTGGCGGAGGAACGGTACCTCGTAGTTGCCTAGCAAGCCCTTTGGGCGCAGCAGCATCATCACCAGCAGCAGCACGGGATAGACCACGAACCGCCAGGTCTCGAACCCCGCCGGCAGGATCAACCGCAGGAAACCCTCCAGCACCAGCGCCCAGGCGAAGGAGGCCACCACCGTACCTGTGATGCTTCCGAGTCCGCCGAAGACGATGATGATCATCGGGTCAAAGGAGCGGATGAAGTTGAAGTTCTGCGGGTGCAGGAACCCGTTGATATGAGCGTACAGTCCCCCAGCTAGTCCGGCATACAGGCTGCCAATGACGAACGTCAGCGTCTTCATCTGGGGGACATTAATGCCCATCGCCTTGGCAGCCGTCTCATCCTCGCGCACGGAGACGATCGCCCTTCCCGTGCTCGATTGCAGGATGT
>CAZBJQ010000010.1:0-37287 GCA_964492235.1 uncultured Anaerolineaceae bacterium
CGGCGTGCAACGTGTTGCCGGTGCGGACCTCCGAAAGGCTCATTCCGCCGACCTTGGTCCACTCGCTGAACGCCGTCGTGCGCTCATCGTTCAGATCGATCCCCATCAGGTCATGGGCGCCCGTCACGGCGCCGGTCAGCACTGCGCTGGCGGCAGGGATCGGTGTCCCGGCATGGAGGCTGGCATTGCGCAGGAGATTCGAGGCCAGTGCCTTCAGGTCGAAGCGCTCATTGACGAACGAATGAACGAGTCCCGGAGGGCCGAACGGAGAACCATACACCAGCCAGTTCCGTCCCCAGTAGGCCGCGTTGACAACGGCGAACGTCACTACTGCCAGCGCCGCCCAACCCGCACTGGCTCGCCAGCCGCTGGTTCGAATGAACCCGATCAGCACCGCCGCAGCCAGGGGAAAGAGAACAACATACGCCGTGGGCTTGGTATTGACGGCCAGCCCGGCTGCGAGAGCCAGCACGATGACCGGCGCGGCTCCTGCGCCGTTGCGCATGATCCAAAGGGCCTCCCCGGCGGCCGCCAGCAGCCACAATCCGACGATCAGGTCCGTCATCGTGCTGCTGGCCTGGATGATTGCCATCGGCAAAGAGACGACAAGGGCCACGCTCGCCAGCTGGCCGGTCCGGCCGGCGCCGAGAAGGCGGGCCACCCAGCCGGCAAGAGCTGCACAGAAGACCAGGGCCGACCAGTTCACCAGGTTGACCAGGCGGTCGCCAGATGAGAGCAAGTAGGTCTGAAGGTAGGCGATTTCCGCACCCGGCGGCATGTACACCTGCCGCTCGATGCCGGTGGCGAAGGGCCGAAGCGAGGCGTTCTGCGCCCAATGGGCGACACGGGCCATGTGGTAGGTCAGGGAATCCCACGTCTGGACGGGTGCTGCCCACGCCACCACGGCCATCACGAGCAGGCCGGCCGCGATGGCAGACAAGAACAGGGCATCGAGCGGTCGCAGAGGATTCGCCAGGCGCGGGAACCGAAGGACTGCGCCTCTCCGGCGCCGCATGAGCCATCCCCCGCTGACGAGTGTGGGCAAGATCCACAACACAACCAGCCAGGGGCGCGTGACCCCGCCAAAAAGGCTGAGGAGCTCCGTGCCGACCACCATGCCCGCGCCCAAGAAGACCACCGCTCTCTGCAACACCAGGAGCCAGGGAGCATTGGGCCACCGATTGCCGGCGGCAAATACGCACATCAGGCACGCCAGAACCGGCAGCAATCCAAGCAGTGTGAGCGCCAAGTCGAATGGTTCCATACGTTCGTGGACAGGCCGACGCCTACTCCGTGCTCAACCTCGCCATGGCCCCACCATCGACGACGAGCGATTGGCCCGTGAGGAAGGACGACAGGTCAGGGTCACAAAGGAAGAGGATCGCCTTGCCGATCTCTTCGGGGCGGCCCACCCGTCCAAGCACGGTCCGGCGACCGAGGGCGGCCATGCGTTCCTCGATGCTTTCCCCGGCAACGTGGTCCCGACTGAGGCCACCCCGCAGCATCGGTGTGTCGACGGCGCCCGGCAGAATGGCATTGACCCGTACACCCTCACGGCCGAACTCGAGTGCCATCGCCCGTGTCAACGCCATGATGCCGCCCTTGCTGGCGGCGTAGGCGGCGATGTCCGTCGACGTGGCCAGAGCATGCACGGAACTGACATTGACGATGGCACCTCGCGCCGCGGCCAGCAGTGGATAGGCGAACTTGGCGGTGAGAAAGATCGACCGCAGATTGGCATTCATGATCTCGTCCCACTCAGCCACGGTGGTTTCCACCAGGGGCTTGCAGATCTGGATGGCGGCGTTGTTTACCAGCGCCTCCAGGCCGTCCATTCGTTGCGCCAGATCGGTGAACATGGCCTCGACGGCTTCTGGTTGGGATACGTCTGCCTGGATGGAAAGTACGCCGGCAGGATACGGGTCCGCCGGGCGACGATCGACAGCTACTACCCACCATCCGGCGCCAGCCAGCACATCAACTGTCGCCCGTCCGATGCCTCCCGCCGCCCCCGTCACCAGTGCCGTTCGATGGTTCTGGTTCGCACTCATCCCAACTCCCTGGCCCGTCGAGCACACGCCTCGGGCCTATCGATCCTGATCAGCCTCAACTCGGGCGATACCCAGCCCGAGGAAGAGATTGCGGATCGTGTTCTCGTGCACTCGCTCCCAGGCAGCAGGACTGCTGTTCGCATTGTGCGGAGCAAGCAGAACATGATCCATGCCAAGCAGTGGGCTGCCCGCCGGTAGCGGCTCGACCTCGAAGACGTCCAGCGCGGCTCCGGACAGCCTGCCGCTCAAGAGGGCAGCCGCCAGCGCCGTCTCCTCAACGACTGGTCCGCGGGCGCAGTTGATCAGGTATGCGCCCGGGCGCATCCCGGCCAACCGGTTTTCGTCCAACAGGTGAAAGGAGGTCGGATTCAAATCGCAGTTCAGGCTGACGAAGTCCGATTGCACCAGCAGCGAGGCAAGGTCGAGCATCTCCACCCCGACCTCGCCGATGAAACCCGAATCGATATCGATGATGTCGTTCCCCAGCAGGTGCATGTCAAAGGCCTTCGCCCGGCGCAAGACCGCCTTGCCACAGTTGCCCAGCCCGACCACACCCAGCGTGCACTCATGGAGGGCTCGGCCGGGGAGCTTTTCCCATCGCCCGGTCTTCATCGCCCGATCCATCCACGGCAATTGGCGCGCAAAGCACAGCATGTAGCCCAGGACAGAGTCCGCCACAGCCTCGGTGAATGCTCCCGGGGTATAGAATACCTTAATGCCCAACTCAGCGGCGGCCTGTCGGTCGATCGAGTCCACGCCTGTGCCCCATTTCGAGATGACCTTGAGGCGCGGCGCCGAGGCCAGCAGCACCTTGCGGCTGAAGCGGTCGTCTCCACAGACGGCCCCGTCCACCTCACCGGCAAACCCCATCAGCTGGCTTTCCTCCAGCCGCTCGGCCACGGCCGCCGTCACGATCTCGATCCCGGCGGCCTCGAACTGCGGGCGAAAGCGGTCCAGGCTTGGGAGAAGATAGGGGGCGGAGATCAGCACTTTCGTCTTGCCATCCATGGGACCTCCAACCGCTCTCGTCACTCCGCCCGGGGCCGGACAGAGGCGAGAATGGCTTCGACGAAGGCACAGTCCTGCTCGTCGTCAATGTCCAGGGCCTCGTTGGCTTCCATCTCGAACAGCATCGGCCGCTCGCCGATTCTGTTCTCCCGCTGCACGAATGCCTCACGCTCGAACAGGTAGATGCACGAGTTCTCCTCGAAGAGCGGCGGCAGATCCTGCGTGTTCAGCAGTTGACGCGGGTCGTGGTTGATGGGATTGCCCGCTGCGTCCCAAAGCCTTTTCTGCCAGCGCGTCACACTGACGAGCGAATCGTGCCTGGGGTAGTTGTCGAGAAAGGCGCGCACGGCAGCCCGGACCGTTGCCGGCGTGAGCAGCGGGTTCGTGCTGTGTGTCTGCAAGTAGAACGGCGCGGGGAAAAGCCCGACATCGTGCAGCAGCACCCGGTTCATCGGGACATCGCCTCCACGCAGCTGCTCCGGGCGGACGGTCAATGTGACCGCGGGAAAGAGACGTCGGATGCCGTCGCGGATGACCGGGCTGTCGGTGTCCACAACGATGCGGGCCAGCACTCCTGCCTCGAGCAGGCACTCAAGAATGTATGCATACAGAGGGCGCCCGCCAATCAGCCGGAAGTTCTTGCCGGGAACGCGTTGGCTGTGATGCCGCATGGGCACCAGGCCGATGATCTGCTCGCTGCTCATGGTCTCCGCCCCAAGGTGTCTCTCATCCCGGACCACGTGCTCCAGACGAGGGGCGACGGCCTGAACGCCCCTCCCGCCCGTTGGCGCGCATCATCCCTCATTCTCCGCCGGCGAAGGCGGATCCGCCCTCGGCACCGCCGGCACGACGTCAGATTTCTCATAGGAGATGGGGGCAATCGGCCGGCGCGGGTCGCTCTGGCTGCGACCCAGGGCACGCGGGTAGTAGAACGTCTGCTTGAGCTGACTGGTCAGCGCCCCCGTAAGCCTCGAGCCGCGATAACTGCCCCAAAACTGCATGAGGCGGAACCAGAGAATCCCTCCAGCTTCCTTGAGGAGCACGCCATCATGTGCTGCGTGCCAGAGGTCGGTTGCGGCGTTGCTCACGAACAGGCGACAGGCGTCCAGCAGGCCGAGCCGTTCCTGGGGCCGGATGCGGCGCAACGCCATTGCTTCGCGCCGGTACCGGTTGTAGACATCCCTGGGAGACTCCTGATGGACATGGATCACCTCAGCTCTGGCCTCATACGCGATCGTCCAGCCCTCGCCGATGGCCCAGGAAGCCCATTCGATGTCCTCCAATCCACTGAGGGTCTCATCGTACGGATGCGCCTTCCACAGACCCCGACGGATGGCGGCGTTGGCGTTGTTGCAGAAGGGATGACCCTGCCCCCGGACGGATTCGTCGGGATACCACTTGTGGAATATCTGGTGCTCGCCGTACCTGGTCGTCTCGGCGCCTCGCTGTTTGCCATAGACCAGTGCCACACCGGGATCCGAGAAGGCCTCGAGCAGAGTTTCCAGCCAATCAGGGTAGACCGGATAGATGTGCGCACTGGCTATCACCACGATCTCCGAGGTCGCCGCGCCACATCCGAGATTCAGGGACCGGCCAAAAGTGAACTCAGAAGGGTCGACGCGGAGGATCCTGACAGGGAAACGGGAGGCGATTGCCAGCGTGGCATCGGTCGAGCCCGAATCCACCAGAAGAATCTCAACTTCGCGGATAGTCTGCTTCAGGAGTCCAGACAGCAACCGCCCGATGTGCGCTTCCTCATTGAATGAGCGGATGACCACGCTGCAGCGAGGTTGGCGGCGGGTCTGATTCATCCCAACCTTGGCGGATCCCCATCCCGGCCTTGGAAGAAGGGCAGGTCGAGGGGTAGAGCGCGCCCCGAGCTTCTCCGGCTCAGCCCGTTGGAGTAGTTAGTTGGAGCAACACTAGTCTGAGGAGGTACCCTGCCTGGTAGTAGCCGTACCAAAGGGTCAGGATCAGGCAGGAAGCCAAAACCAGGGTTGCTTCCCATCGTCTGATGAAAGGCCGTGTTGAGTTCATACAAATCCTCCCCACGAAATGTGAAGAAACCCGCATCCGCACAGGCCAGGACGAGGCTGTTGTCCTGCCACTCTGTGTAGCCAAGGAACAACCATCGAGTGCCGCGCTCCGCAACGGCGCGCGCCAAATCTGTGCAGCTCGTCGTCGGCTCGAATGGAACATACACAATGTGCTGCGAGAAATCCGCCCGATAGAGCGGGTAGATGAATCCGTTGTTATTCACGTGATACCCGAGCAGCTCGCCCTCGGGGACCTTGGCCACGGCGAACTCGTAGGTGTCGCCGATCGTCAAGTACAGGCTGGCCGCGTTGCGCTCGAGGGCCGGCTTGGCCAGCATGCGAGCGAAGTCCTGGATCGGAACCCTCCCGTAATTTAGCGTGGGCAGAATGTTCATGGCCGCTCCGAGGACGAGGAGCGTCGAGAGGCTGCGGCGTTCGAGGCGGTACGCCTCTGGCAGCGCGCGCAGGAAGCAGGCGGTTGTCAGGCACAGCCCGGCGGGGAACCACGTGACATAGCGCATGTTCCACGGGCTGGCGCGAACTGAAAGGAACAGCGCCGCCAGGGAAAGCAGGAAGCCGGCGATGACCGCCCGAGCCAGCGGCAGGCGGACCAGCGACCAGATCAACGTTGGGATTCCCAGCCCATAGGCAATCCAACCCCATCCCGTTACATTGGGAAGATCGGAGAGGATCGGCCCGCGTCGATCCCCGAACTTGTCCAAGAACGATCCGATGTTCTCGAGAAGACGGGTCAGGCTGATCGGGAAATTGTTGTGCACCCCGGGGATGATCGCCGACGTTCCGAACTCGATCCCCATGGGGTAGAAGGGATTGCCCAACAGTGCATAGTTGCGCCCATACCAATACGTCCCAAGGAGCAGGCTTACTACCACCAGGAAGCTCAGGCCGACCGGTTTTCCCCATGGCGCTGCTTTGAGCTGGGAACGGCCAGCTCCCAGCAACCGTCCCCACCGCCCCCGATCCCTGCTCGCGATCGGGATCAAAGCAGCCATGGCCACAATCCCCAACAGGATGTGAAGCAGATAGGCCTTGGTTCCCAGGCCGAAGAAGGCCAACATCACCAGCAACGCCAGCTCTCCCGGTAGGTTGCGCGCGGGGGAGTCGTCACGACGGACGGTCAGGTCGACGACTAGCGCCATCATCAGCATGATGATGCCAGTCATCAAGGGATCGTTCTTGCCGCCGGTGGCGGCAAGCAGCAGGGCTGGAGTGGTCGCATAGGCCGTCGAGGCGATCATGGCCTCCGGCGCAGCGCAGCCCAGCCGCCGCGCCAGGCTGTACACGGCCACGCACGCCACCAGGTATCCGGGGATCCCGGCAGCCTCGACAACCAGGTCATGATGCAGGAACACGGTGAACCAGGTCGTGAAGACCTCGAAATTGGCGGGCAGGTAGGTCCGGAGCACCGGCGAGAGAATGGGCCCGATCCTGCCGGCCTGGGTCCAGGCTGCGACATTGGTCAGGTGATAGGTCAGTGAGTCCCAAACGAAGGGCGGAAGAGCCCAGATCAGGAAGGCGAACCGGGCCGCGAGGACGAGCATCAGCAGAGCGGCGAAGAACCTGAGCAGCCTGGGCAGATCGGACCACCAGGCCGAAGCAGCTCTTCGCCCTGTGCGCCAACGCCCGGGCAGATCGAGCAGCGCGGCTCGCCCCGCCGGGGCAAGACAAGCCAGCCCCAGAATGAGCAGGGAAGCCGACGTCACGCCCCATGGAGTCAGCCAACCCAGTAATCCCAGGGCGAGGTTGATGGCTGTGGCCAATCCAATGACAACGCTCATGTAACTGGCGACGTTCAGCGGGCCATCGTTGGTGCGCACGAGTTGGTGAGCGAGGAACGCAACCAACGCAACGCAAGCCGAACTGATCGACCAGAGGAGGAGCCCGCCAGCGAGAGGGATCATGGTCCTTCCCCACCTATCTGCCGGCGCAGGTGGCGCGGCTTGCGCGGCGGGTCTGTCACTTGCGGCGCCTGGGGATCATCGCCATCGACAACATCTCCATCCTGTCGACTGGCCGCCTTCGGGATCACGGGACCTGCACCCACGCCTCGAGGCGGCCACTTGAGCACTCTCCCGCCTCGAGAAGCAGCGTCTCCGGGATGGTCGTCAAGACAGCACGATCTTCCAGGTACGCATGGCTGCTCCAATCGGGATACCTGAGCCGCAGCCACGATTGCACACCGTATTCATCCAATCCGATCGCGCCCCGGTCCGGGAGCCCGTGGATGACGATCTCCGGGCAGGCGCCCTGTGCACCGATGTCCTGTTCGAACTCCCTCAGGAAGACCGCCGCCAACCTCGCCTTGGCAGGCCACTCCCCCATTCCGCTCACCGCCGGCGAAGATGACAGCATGCAGCCTGTCAAGAGCAGCGCGGTCGGGGCCAAACCGGCCACGACGATCCTTTGGATCCGGTCGAAGGGGGTCGGGACGGGCACCAGGAAGGGGCGCCCGATTCCATCGATGAACAAAGCGATCAACGCCGCCATGCCCGCAGCCGGCAGGTAATTCAACCTGGCGGAGAAGGTGCCGGTCATAACGTAGATCGAGAGCGGGAGCGCAATCCACAGGGAGTAATAGGCAAGCCGTCGCCCCCACTCCCCGAGGTTGCCCCGCTCAGGATTCTCCCTTCGCGCGGTAGCCACGATCCAGGCCACCAACCCGGCCAGGCCGACTCCGATCACCATCCCCGCAGCTTTGACGTCCTGCGGAGTGTCGAGGACACCGGCAGGTGCCGGTGAAGACTGAAGGGGGGAGGGAGCCCGCGTCAACCACCACGCGCTCAGTCCGACAAGCATGGTGCCTGCAGCCAGCAGCAAGGTGACAGCAAAGGACCCCGCCCTTGCCTGCCTGGCCTGGCTGCGATCACGCCCATGCGAACCTTCCACACGGCCGGCAGTCCGGCCGATCATCCACGCCGCGCCGACAAATGCCAGCGTTGCCATGAGCAGCGCTCCCAGCCAACCCGGAGCCCGGCTGGCATTCGTCAGCAGGCCTCTCGGGTCTGCCAACTCCTGCCAGAACGCGGCCACGATCGCCAGCGACCTTGGGGCCGAGCCGGCGTCCAGCAATCCCCCATGGCCCAACTCCCCTCCCATTCCCTCCAGCACAATCACCCGCCAAACAAGCAACAAACCCAAGGCCACGATATACGGAATCGAATCCCGAATGACTTGGGCAAGGCCGTTCTTCGTCGGCCAGCGCTCTCCCGCCTGGATCAGAAGTCGGTCTGCCAGGATCAAGAGCAGGAAGACGGCTGCGATCTCCTTGGCCAGAACCGCCAGCGCGAACAGCCCGACCGAGAGCACGCCAAGGACCTGACCCCTCGGTATGCGCCTGATCTTCTGACGATAAGCGATCAGCGCCAGCAGCCCGAGAGACAGCGCGAGCATGTCTTGACGCCTGGAGATGACGGGAACCACATCGACCATCACCGGGTGCAGCATGAAGACCGTCGCCCCCATCCAGGCCGGGAATCGCATCAGGTTCCCCTGGACCCCGAGCAAATAGAAGAGCAGGAGCGAGTTAGTGGTATGAAGAAGCAGATTCGTCAGGAAGAATCCGGCAGGATTGAGCCCCCACAAGGCGTAATCCATCCCGAACGAGAGGCTGCTGACAGGTCGGAAGTAGCGGGCGATGGAGGTAAAACCTGTTCCAGCCATGAGCGGGCGACCAAGGATCTGCGCCACGTCGCGCAGTGTCTGCACACTTCCGGTTTCAATCAGCGAGAAGGTGTCGGTCCCCGAGAAGAAGCCGGTGAGGAGCGAGCCGTACACCCCCAGGCAGAGCGCTACCAAGGACAGCCCGAGCAGGAGATCCGGTGCGGACTTGCGCAGGTCAAGCGTGCTCAAGCGGAAGGCCTTGTGTCACTTTCGAAGCGCCGGAGCGGGAGGGGCGATGCGGTGCCCGCAGCAATCGAGCCGGCGTGGGATCGCGATCCGACGCCGGCGCGTTCCTGGAACCGGGTAACCGGCGGCCTGTGCTCACTCCCCCTGGGGAATCCGCCGCGATTCCCAACGGGCAAGGCCAACGACCACCGACGCCGAGAGAACCTCGACCAGGATCGAGATCAGGCGCATCAAGGTGGCGGCAATCAGGACTGGCTCGAGAGGCAGCCATGGGGCAACCAGGAAGACGAAGGTCGCTTCCCGCACGCCGATCCCTCCCGGGGCGAACGGCGCCGCCTGCCCCACCAACCGTCCGATCGGATAGGCGGCAATCACATGCAGCATCACCGGCACTTGGCGCGGCATGTCGCCATACACCGCCAGCAACAGACACAAGACCGCAACCCCCTGCGCCAGATTGACCAAGGTATAGAGCACAAATGCTGTGAGGCGGTCGAAGACTTGCAGGCGGGCGGAAGATGTCGCCGGCGCCTTCCGGCGCAAGACCGACCAGGACCACAACAAGACACGATCGGGTGCCGCAAAGCACAGGATCCACGTTACGGCCAGAACTGCCATCATGACCGGGTACAGCGCTTCCCAGTGCCCCAACAGCCAGGGAGCGGGTTGGGCGAGGAACGCCACCCAGGCCAGGAACAGACCGCCTCCCATCAGGAACACGATCTCGTAGACAACACTTTCCAGGGCGAGAGACCGCGGGCTGCCCTGGCGCCTGAGCAGTTCGACCTTGCCGCCGATGTTGACAAACGTGCCCGCCGGCAGGTAGCGAGTCACGAAGGAGGTGAGGAAGGTGTGGTGCAGCCCCAATGAGGACAGTTCCGACTCATGGGGACTCAGCCTGCGCACCAGCCACTGCCAGTTCAGGCTGAGCCCAAGCGTGAAGATGATCGTCAGCAGCGTGCCCAGGGTGACCCAGCCAGGATGCGCGCTCAGCTGGATCTGGCGGACTTGGTCCCAACGAAGATAAACGGCACGTCCCAGGAAGACGAGCAATAGCAAGACAAACCCAACTTGCAGGGGCAGCCGCAGCGCCCTCAGTAATTGACGGACCAAAGAAATCTCCGCAGCAGTCCCAGGCGTGCCTTCCGATACACCAGGAATAGAAGATAGCGCGGGCGGTAGCGGAGGTAGCGGAAGGTCTGCTGCGCCAACCCAATGGCCCGGTCTCCGCGCGCCCGCCAGGTGGAGGGCAGGGATTGGCTGCCGCTGCTCACCCGTTGGTAGCCAAACCGGTCCATCAGTTCCGCCGCGACCGATTCCACGATGGCCACTTCCTGATCCGAGAGATCGTGCCTCCAACGATCGACGAAGGCCTGCGTTGCAGGGCGGTCCACATGGGCGTGGATCTCGGAGTAGAAATCGGAATACTCGGGGGAGGGGCTCGCCGGCGGCGCCAGCACTGCGGGGTCGAATTCCACGGCGCAGAAGTCGCACACCCGCCGCAAGGTGTCTTCAGGTTGGGCGACGAGATCTTCGTAGCGCAGCCTGAGCACGGACGACGGTGAGGCTTGCTCGAAGGACAAGCCGAACTGCACGTCCATCTTCCAGCGCCGGGCGCCGTAGAAGGCCGTGCTTCGATGCACGTTCGAGCGCACAAGCGATCCGGCTACGGCCCGCGGGTCCCGGACCAGGTGGACAAACCGCGCCTGCGGGAAATGGGATTGCAGCAGAGGCAAATTGCGCACGAACCGGGGCGTCTTCTGCCCCCAACGCGTCTTGCCCTTCGGTTCAATATACAAGCGGTGCAGTCGATCGATGGCCTCAGCGATGGTGCTGCAGCCCTCGAGTTCCTCGGCCGCCGCCTTGATCCCCCATTCCTGCAGCTCCGGCTCGCGCACAATCATCCCCACCATCCTGGCGACGGGAAGGCGAGCCGATGCCTGCAGGTAGTCGACAATGAAGAGCGACTCCAGCGGGATGCCGATATCCCGGTGCTGGTTCAGAAGCCGTCGCAGCAGGCTCGTTCCGCTGCGGCCGCAGCCGACCACGAAGATCGGCTCACAGAGGGCTCCATGCTTCTCGGTCATCATCTTCCGCCGGTCGGCTTCGTCGGCTCAACCCTTGCCGGTTTGCTGAAGCTCGAGCCTGCGCAGCCGGTACAAGGTCTCCTCACTCAGACGCCGGCTCTTGGCGATCAGATCGGCGAGCATCCCCAGCAAGAACGAGAGGAAGCCCATGAGGATCAGGATTGTGGCCAGGATCAGAGACTGGACGTGCCCCTGCCCCTCACCAACGGCAAAGAAGTAGACATACCTCCCCCCCAAGAGCAGCGCACTGCCGATCATCAACGACCCCATGATCACGAACACCCGCAGCGCCTCATACATCAGGAAGATGCGCAGGATCGCCGCCGCCGACTTGACGACAAAGCCCGGTACGCTCTTGATCAACCGCGATTCGCGCAGCTGTTGGTTGATCTCGATCGGGATGAACTCGACCGCCAAGCCGATCTTCCCGGCCTGGATCAGCGTTTCCGCCGTGTAGGTATAGCCGGTGTGAACCACAACCCTGAGGGCGGCCTCCCGGCCGAACGCCCGGAAGCCGCTGGTCGCGTCCGGCACATCCAACCCGGAGGTCCATCCCACCACTCTGCTCCCGGTCTTCTGCAGCCACCGCTTGAAGCGCGGATAGCCTTTCCGCTGTCCGATCCTCCGGTCGCCGACGACGACGTCGGCTCGGCCGTCGAGAATGGGCCGCACCAGGTTGGGTATGTACCTCCCTTGGTATTGATGATCGCCGTCTGTATTGACGATCACATCCGCCCCCAGCTCGAGCGCTCGATTCAATCCAGAGGCAAAGGCGGCCGCCAGACCGCGATTGCGCGGCAGTTGGAGAATGTGCTTCACGCCGGCATTACGAGCGACTTCGACCGTCCGGTCGGTGCTTCCATCATCGACGATCAGAACTTCAACCTGATCGCAGCCATCCACACTGCCGGGAAGATCCTCCAGCGTGCGCGACAGTGTGTCCTCTTCATTGAAGCATGGGACCTGGATGACGAGCTTGATCATGGGCGACCTCGGTTCAGTTGGCGGAAGCATAGCCTTGGACTTGCCTTGAAGTCCCGCCGGTCGTTCCGGAGAGGAAGGCTGTCTGCTCCCATACACTGGTCCATGGCCTGGCGGTGCCGAAACATGTCAGTTGCTTCCGTCGGCCGTGCCGGCCGGCGTGGTCATCCGAGCTGCAACGACGGTGTCTCGAGGCAGGGCCGTCATTCCGACCCCGACGAAGAGAAGCAGGAATGCCGGCATCAGATGGCGATGGATCGCCCTGCTCACCAGGATCGCGAAATCGGCCCGGCTGTAGGACCGAATGAAGAAGATCGCCACGACTTCCAGTGTCAGTACCAGCCCCGCAACCAGAAGCCAACCGCGGTCTGCCTCGGCCTTCCGCCAGCCTCCGACCAGCGCTAAGAGGGCGAGGATTCCGAGCGCAGGCAGCAGCGCACCCCACCGTTCCTTGTGGAGGGCGGTGGCCGAGAACGCCGCCAGCAGGGTCCCGAAGGGGCTGAGACTCACGCGCTCCGCCTCGACCGACTCAGAGAAGGCGCCCACGGCATCCCCGAGGTGGCTGCTGGCCACGCTGCCGTGCGCAAAGCCCAGCCACAGGCAGGACACCACCAGCAGTGGCGCGATCCACCGCAGGAGAAACCGCCGCCTGTCCGCTGGATACACCCGACCCAGCACCGCCAGGATGGCGATCAAGCTCACGGCGTAGATCACCGCTTCTGCTCGCGTCCATGCCCCCAGTGCCAACATCGCCCCCGAAAGTGTGTACATTCCGGGCGAATCACCTCCTATCGCATCCACCGCAAGTAAAGACCCTAGGACGAGATAGACCGAGAGCGGGAGGTTGGCAAGGCCCAGGATGCTGTGGAATTGGAGCAGGGGCACAACCGCCAGCAGTGCCACGGCCAGGAGCACGTGGACTCTCCGAATCCCGCCGCGTGACAGGAAGTCGGCAATCCCCAGGAGCAAGCAGCCAAAGTAGAGCGGAAACAAAAGTTTCGAAATCGGGATCCAGTCTTCTGAAACCAACCGGAAGAGCCCGATCTGGAGGGGAACATTGAGTGGATAGGCCAGTCCATGCGCGCCCCACTCGACTCCCCCTTGGACGCTTGCTTCCAGGACCATGCCGTAGCCCTTGGTGCTCCAGATCGCCAGCTCATCATCCTCGAAGTACGATAAACCGACTGCCATTCCCACGGACAACGCGACGACCGCGACCAGGAACAGCAGCAGCGCGATCTCCCTCGCACCCCACACACGCCGGGCCCCCGCTACGCTGCGCACGATCCGACTTGTCCAATCCCAGATCCCCCGTCGCCAGCCGACGATGCCTGGCACAAGCCACCCCATCAGGACCACGAGCAACAACCACGGATCCAGGGGCAGCCCGGCCCACGACAGCAGGAACAACGTGAAGGTGACCAGCCCGGCCCCCAGTGGAAAGGCCAGTGCCAGAACCTGGAAGGGCCGGCCTGCCCCCCCGAGGGCGAGACCCACCCACAAGCCAATCAGGCCCAGACTGAGGACGAGGGCTATCCCTTCGAGCCCCTCGCCCACCAGCTCTCTCGCACTCGGGCGGAGCGGGGCCGTGATCGCGTGGGCCGTTCCCAGTGGCGCGTACAGGCCCTGGAACTCCCAATTCTTCCCGGCAAATGGGACGAAAACGTAGCCAAGCGACTCCGGATCCGCCAGCGAATACCCCCGGGTTGCGAGGACGAAGGTGGCGGGCCCTTGATGGGCCTTGGCACATTGTTCGTAGGGCGCCTCGCAGGCGGCCACCTTTCGGGGCAGGAGGAAGTACTCCATGATCCCCTCGTGCCCGGTGGGGTAGCCCGGTGCGAGGACAACGAGCGAATCCTCGGGAATGTACTCGCGGATGAACTGTACGTAGGTCGCTCCCGCCGCGCCCAGGAACAAGGCCGCGCTTCGGTCGATCGACAACCTGTCCCGGTTCCTCCAGATCCGCTTCAGGTAGACGGGCAGGTCCCCGCTGGCGAGGGCCAGCAGATTGAGGCCGATCCCGGCGATCAACACCATCGCCGCGGCTGCGGACATGAGACGCTCGTTGGACCTCACAGACTGGGACACGGAAGCGAGCTTCTCCGCCGCACTCACGCAGCGAATCGACTGACGATTCGCAGGATATCGAATCCCTCGGCATAGGGCCGCTCCGCCAGGGCACCCTGGCGAATCAGTGCAGATCGGGTGACTTCCGGGTCGAAGTAGTACTTGTCGGCGTAGGTCCTGTATTGAGACAGCGCCTCGATCTTCTTGTCCACGTCTCGCTGGCCCACCTCCACCAGGAAATTCGGGAAGAAGCCGTGGCTGCTGCGGAGGACGTCGAATCCGAGGACAGTGGTCCCCCGAAATGCGCGCAGGGCTTCCATCGTTACCACACCGTGGTCCTGGTGCATGTCGGCCTGGCTATGGGCAAAGACGATCGCCGGGCGGTAGGTTGTGTTCAATTCGTACAGATACTCAAGGATCTGCTGGCGGTCCCTGACGAAGTTGCGTGTCTCGAAACCCTTGACGATGGCCTTCTCACGGGAGACACCGAGTAGTGCCATGCTTTGATAGTGCTCGTCGACGACGTTCTTCAGGGCTGGATTCATCTGGTTGTCCGAGAGGGTCACGCAAAGGACATCGGCCTTTCCAGCCACGTGTGCCAGCAGAGCGCCGCAGCCGATCTCGATATCGTCCGGATGTGCCCCAAGAAACAGCAGCTTCTCGCCGTAGAAGATCACCCTGCCCCTCCTCGACTCATTTCCTGGCGGTAAAACCGCCCACGACCTTGGTCATCACGAGCTTTCCGTCTCGGGCGAGTCGACGCGAGGCAGAATGCTCAATCTGGCCCATGACCCGCTCGAAGTCCTCCTGACCCTGAAAGAACGAAGCCCAGATCCTGCGATCCTCGTTTAGAGAGGCACGCGTGTAGGACAGGAATGGCTCGACCGTGTCGAAGACCAGCGGGTTCTCAAAGATGTCGACTTGTACCCGGTTGAAATGAGCCCTCATGGCGTCCAGGATCGCACTCCCGTAGCGGGAGCTGCCTGGCATGGGAGGGATGGGACGGCCGGTGGCCTCGTGAATGACTTCATAGAAGAGCTGCTTGTTCTCCGGCATGGGGCCCGTGGTAAACAGCCGGCCGGAGGGCTTCAATACGCGGTACATCTCACTGACCGTGAACGCGGGGTCGGCCGCATAGTAGATGGCGAAACAACAAGACACCAGGTCGAAAGTGGAGCTCTCGAAAGAGAAGCGCTGGTCGAAGTCCAACCGTTCGAACTTGACAGAGGCGCCGGCTTCAGCGCTCGCCCGACGAGCCTGCTGCAGCAGGTCGTCGGAAACATCCCCGCCGGTGATGTCCGCCTTGCCTTCCAGGTAGCGGTGGAAGGTCAGACACTGCTTTCCCGCGCCGCAGGCTACATCCAGGATGCAGCTTCCCTTGACCGGCTTGAGCAGGTCCAGCATCCAGGTATCGATGTCCTTGCTTCCATACTTCTGGTGGATGTCGATCCGCCGAAGCAGATCATTGATCGTTTCTTTGTACTCGATCTTCATGTCGCGCGGCCTCCGACCTCGATATCCTACCTGCCGACCGCCCTTCACGGCTTACGCCTTCAGCGTGTCGTAGCGGAACGGCATCCCTTCCACGATCCCCTTCGCCAGAATCTCGGCCTCTCTCGATTCGAAGAAACTCTCTGGACGGAACGGCCGGAGGTGCACCATCCCGGGTGCCTGCTCGAATGGCTCCACGAAGCCGGAGAAGTCGATCGAGGCCATGAAGAGCTCATCGTGCAGGAAGCGCCGAGCGTGCAGGCGGTGGCTTTCCTCGAAAGGCACATGGGCCGAGCCGAGGTACTCTCTCAGCAGGCGGCGGTACTCGGCAAGCGTCGTCGGGAAGGTCACGGTCGGCCACTGGGTGTAGCGTGCCCGGCCGGCACACAGAACTGGGACACCGAGCAGGGTCGCCTCCAGTCCAATCGACGAGTTGTAGACCAGCACGAAACTGGAGCGCTGGATAAGGGCATAGGAGCTGAGGTATTGCGAGGGACCGACGAAGATGCAGTTCTCACGAGCACCGATCCGGCTGGCTTGCGCCCAGTCCGCAACGCTCTGCCTGCTCTCCTTCCCCGGTCGGTCCTCGTCGGGATGGGCCCGCACGACAAAGAGCGTATCCTGGTTGGCGTCGATGGCTTCAACCAGATCTTCCAGCCAGGAGAACATGCTGGGGAAAAGGGTGTTGGCGTGTACCTGGCTCGTATCGAAGACGACATTCGTGAACACGGCGACCGTGCGGCCAAATCGGGCGGCGCGCGCCTCCAGGCTATCCGGCAAAGGTTTGATCTCAGGCCAGAACCGGATCCCCGCCATGCTGAATTGCCCCTCGAACCTCTGCGCCAGGTAGGCATCCAGCCGCGAGGCCTCGGTCGGACTGAGCTCCATCCGGACAGGCCGTTCCAACTCGCGGAACGTTGCATCTCCAGGGGAGAAGAAGGCCGACATCGAACGCAAGCCGACCTCGTGCGTCACGACGGGAATGTTCTTCTTGCTGGCAACGGCCCGGGCGGTGGCTTCAGGGAACATGATGCCATTGAAGACCACCAGAGCCCGCGGTGTCAGAAGGTCCATCGATCGGGCGAATCCTTTGGCCAGACTCACGGCCGAGGCCAGGTACTGTCGCAGCAGGCCCCGCACCGGCTGGGAGTCCTCAAGATCGTGCCTTCGCAGGACCCAGCGCAGGGACGGCAGGCACAACTGCCCCAGCGGCAGCCCTTGCCACTCCCAGCCGATCAGGCTCGCCAGCGGGGCGTCGTGCAGCCGGGCCACCGCATCGCCGGCCTCGTGGTCCAGACGGAGGGGCAGAGCATGTTGCTGAGGGAAGATCACAGCCCCGAAGTCGGTGCACACCCGGCACGGCGGTGGGTCTGAGAGGTGCGTGCGCTGCGTTCCAAGCGGACACTGCTGCATCCCCATCGTACACACCAGATGCGTAACCGGAGTGCCCGCTGCGCGCACCGCCCAGCTGGCCAGCAGGCTGAAGGCCGCATTCAAGCTGAGGCGATGGATGCGAGTCGAAGCGTTGAAGAACAAGACGGGCGCTCCAGCCTGCGCCTCCCCTGCCGAGGGTCGCAGCTGGGCTTCGACCGCCCGAACCTGCGAGCCTAACCGAATTCGAGCGCGCCTGGTCGCAAGCCTCAGCCTGAGATCGGCGGGACGCATTGCCCTCAGTTGGCCTCCGCCTCAAAACGCCGGAGTTTGCGCAGCGAAGGCCGCTCGCTGTCATACACCCGCTTGACGCCATCTCCGAGCGATTCCTCGGCCACTCGGATGTACTTGACCAGGCGCTCAAAGCCGCTCGGCTCTACCGATGCAGCCTGATCACTCCCCCACATCGCCCGATCCAGCGTGATGTGGCGTTCGACCACGCTGGCGCCCAGCGCCACTGCGACTGCGGAAGGCACCAAGCCAACTTCGTGACCGGAGTAACCGACCGGGCATGGGAAGAGCCCACGCAGCACAGGGATCATGCGCAAGTTGAGCTCTTCCGGCTCACATGGATAGCTGCTCGTGGCGTGGGTGATGATCAGGTCCTCGGTGCCGAGGATGCTGACGGCCGCATGGATTTGCTCCAGTGTCGACATCCCGGTCGACAGGATAAGCGGTCTTCCGGTCCGCCGCAGGTGCGACAACAGGCCGCGATCGGTCAACGAAGCCGAGGGCACTTTGTAGCACGCCGGATCGAACTGCTTCATGAAGTCAGCGGAAGGCTCGTCCCAGACCGAGGCGAACCACTGCATTCCCCTCTGCTTGCAATGGTTGTCGATCGCTCTGTACTCCTGTTCGCTTAACTCCATCCGGTGGCGGTACTCCAGATAGGTGATGTAGCCCCAGGGGGTCTCCCGCATTTGATCCCGCTGATGCACCGGGACGCTCAGCTCAGGAGTCCGCTTTTGGAACTTCACCGCATCTGCACCGGCATGGGCGGCAGCGTCTATCAAGCGCTTGGCGTTCTCGACGTCGCCGTTATGATTGATCCCGATCTCCGCGACGACAAAGGCAGGGTATCCATCTCCGACCCTTCGCCCGCGCAAGTTAACCTCTCTCGCCATACATCACCTCTTCTGAGTCTGTTCCAAGACAAGGTCGCACAATTCACGGACCGCTCCGTGCCCGCCGGGGTTGCGCAAGACGTAGTCGGCGGCGAGGCGGACCGGCGGCCGCGCATCGGCAACCGCAACTGCCCAGCCGACGAGCGGGAAGCAAGGCAGGTCGTTCAGGTCATTTCCGACATACACTGTTGAGTGGGCCGGCACCCCATGCGACCGGAGGATTTCCGGCAGAGCCTGGCCCTTGTCACCGACGCCTTGTATCGCCTCGATACCCAGTTTCCGGCATCGGGCTGCAACCACCGGATTGGTCTCCGAAGAAAGGACGATGGCCGTGATGCCGGCCTGGCGCAGCCGGGCCAGGCCCATCCCATCGGCCCGACTGGCGGCCACGGCCTCACCGCCATCCTGATCCACCCATACGCGATCGTCTGTCAGCACGCCATCGAAGTCCATGACCAGCAACGAAACCGACCGCGGCAGCCGCCGCTTGCTCGGGCCCACCCGCACGGCATCCAGCTCGCCGGACTCCAGCAGCCATTCCGCCCGCTCCCAATCGCGAGAGGTATCGATATCGACGGAGTAGGCAGGGTCGATCAACACCGGCAGGATAACGTCGCCGCTCATGGATTCTTTGTCCATGACGGTGGATCTCCGAAGAACGTCGATATGCCCGGTTTGCCAGAACGTCGGCGGCAGGGCCTGGCGAGGGGCATTGTAGGCTTCAGGCACCCCCTGCACCTCGAGCAGCGGCCGCAGCCGTCCATCCGGCGAGAGCCGCCACATCTTGTGGGGGTTCTGTCCGGAAGGAACGACGCCGCGCACAGAGTCCGCCTCGGGGTGATCGGCGAGCAGGCGCACCGCCTGGTCCACCAAACCGCGCGGACGGACAGGCGACGTGGGCCGCAGCTGCACGACCAGGTCCGGAAGGTAACCCTCCTCCCGCTCCAACCACGACAAGGCATGCCGAAAGACGGGAAGGTCGGTCGTCTCATCGGTGGCCAGCGCTGCAGGTCGGAGGGTGGGAACGTCCGCGCCGAGCTGGCGGGCGATTTCGGCGATTTCGTGATCATCCGTGCTCACGATTACGCGCTCAACCGTTTCCGCCTGCAGGCCGGCTGCGATGCTGTAGGCCACCAAGGGTTGGCCACAGAAAGGCCGGATGTTCTTGCGAAGGATCGATTTCGATCCGCCGCGTGCCGGGACGATGGCCAGGACGTGGGCTCGGGCTACCATGCCGTCCAGCCTCCGTCGACCACCAGGTTGGCGCCCGTCATGTAGGAAGAAGCATCCGAGGCCAAGAAGAGGAGCGCGCCGTTCATTTCGTCCTTGTGGGCCATCCGTCCGAGCACCGTTCGGGCGCTGTAGTTGCGCACGAAGTGGTCATCGTGATCATTGAAGACCCCTCCCGGGGTGAGGGCGTTGACGCGGATTCCTTGCTCAGCATAGTACGTCGCCAGGTAACGGGTTAACCCAAGGATGCCCGCCTTGGTGACGGAGTAGTACACCGGTTTGAACTTGGGTGCTTCGCCCGGGCGTTGGTAGATGCGCTGGTCCGGCCCCACCAGGCCATAGGTCGAGCAGATGTTGACGATCACCCCGCGGCCCTGACGCAACATGATGGGCGCCACGGCCTGAGCGCACAGGAAGGCACCGGTGAGGTTGACGGCCAGCGCTTGATTCCAGGCGTCGAGCGGGAAATCCTCGAAGGCCCCGGCCGGCCGGTCACTATGCCCGCGGTCGAACTTGGGATCGAGCGCGGCGCTGTTGACCAGGATATCCACCTGGCCGAACGCGCGGGCGACCGCCCCTGCCATCTCCGAGACCGAGTCCGGCGAAGTGATGTCCGTCTCAATGGCAAGGGCCCGATGCCCGCCCGCCTCGAGCCTTGCGGCCAGGGAGGCCGCTGGCTTTAGCAGTCGATCCACAATGGCCACCGAGGCCCCTGCCTGCGCCAGGGTGCGGCAGAATTCGGCGCCGAGCAAGCCAGCACCACCTGTGACGATGGCTGCCCGGCCTTCCACACGGAACTTGCCAAGCACATCCTGCGGGTCCGAGATTGCCCCTGCTTGTCGCCTTGCCACGACTCGTGACTCCTTCCCGCGCCCTTCCTGTTTACGGCGCGAAGCAGAGGGAGGTCCCCATGCCAGATTCAGCGGGTTGATGAAATGCGCCTTCCTCAGAGGAGGGAACGGCGTATGTGGTGGTTGGGGCGATGCCCCAACCACCACATACGCGAATTCCTCTCAGGCGAGATGGCTTTCTCATCAGCCTCCTAGGGATTCCCTTCAAGAATGAGGTAGGGATAGAGAAAGCCGCGGCCGAACGTGTCCAGCGTCGAGGGCCCTGGCTGCATCAAGTCGAAGCGCTGGGAAGAAAGCTGCAGGTTGGGGACATGTCGCTGTAACCCGTCCGTGCCGGGCGTCAGCAAGACCACGACAGAGGGCGAGATTTCCTGGTACAGGGAGGGCGGCGCGACCGTGGTCGTGCCGTCCAGGACGAACAAGCCGTCCGGCGCGGCCAACTGCTTCTCCCAGTCCGGTGCAAGCCGATACACGCGCGGTGGATCACGCCATTCGGCGGGGAATTCCAGGATCTGGTCAAGTACCCGCGGCAGGTTCCAGGTATTGGCGCCGATTTGCCGCACATCCGAAAGACCGTCTGGATCGACAAGGATGACCATCCCCTCTTCAAGGTCCGGAACCAGCCTAAGGACCTGTGTCCACAAATCCTGCTGGTAAACCCACGCCAGGCGATAGTCGCGCTGGATCACGAAACCATAGGCCACCAGAAGGGCCGTCAGGCCTCCGATCGCCAGCTCGGCCAGGTAGCGCCGACGCAGGGACTCCGCGAGGTTGAGGAGCAAGGTCAACCCGACACCGACAACGAGCGCCGCGCCCACTACCGCCGCCAGATGCACGCGAGTATCACGGCCGCTGATGGCGTAGGCTCGAACCGTGAAGGTCACGGGGTAGGCCATGGCGAGCATCACGAACCCGGCCACCAGAAGGCGCAGCAGACGCGCCATCTCCGGTGCGCTCTGAAGGATCCGTCTCGCTCCACGCCTGTCAGCCAGAAGCGCCCCGACTTGCTGGGCGGCGGGGGCCGGGAGCCTGCGCAAGAGGGCCACCACCGCTATCAGGACCCCGAAGCCGACCAGGAACGCCTGCGGCGGAGCGCCCAGAACGGCCTGGAAGGGACGGTAAGCATAGGTGCCGAGGCTGACGATCGGACCCTGGATCATATGGGTCAGGGGCACCGTGAGCATGCGTGGAAAGCCGATCTCGGTCACCCGCTCCTCACCGATGGCGAACCGGATCAACGTGGCGCCGGCCAGCATAGCGCACAAGATGGCGCCGTGGACCAGCCAGGTCTTCCATGTCTTGCGCCACGCCGTGGGCAGCAACAACGGAGCGGCCAGGAAGACCATGAAGGGCGACTCGTAGGAGAACAGGATGACGGCTGCCACAAGATAGGAGACCACTCGATGGCCCGAAAGATACAGGTGGAAGGCAATCAGAAGCAGAGTGATCGAGGGTTGGGCTCCGAGCGAATGCGTTTGGAACACCTGCGTCGTGTCCGCCGAGAACAGGATGTACGCCAACGACGCCAGAAACGCCAAGGTCGCATCCCCCGCCCGCCGCACCAGGAAGTAGAACAGCAGGATGTTGCATGCGAAGATCAAGTACCCGATCACGTAGATTCCCGGGATTCCTGCCAGGCGGAAGCCGAGATTCGAGAACAGATAGATCAGGCTGTCCGACAGGGGACGCCCATGCCCGTAGAGGTGTGTGATGTAAACATAGACATGCCGCCAGAGGTCGATTGCATTCATTTGAACGGCGGCTGGGATGATAGTGAGATCATCCTCGTACCAGCCGAATCCGAGGAAGTGCCAGTAGCGGGCGATCCAGGCGAGCGCCAGCAGGAAGCCGACGAGCCACGGCTGGATGGTCCTGGAACTCCCATCGGGGGGCGCGACAACTCCGGTGGTCTTCACGACGTTACGCGACTCATCCGGCCGGCATCCATCGCGCCCGCCTCAGGAAGCCCGTCTCCCCAACCCGGTCCCGCCCTTGAGCTGGCTGGCCGGGCCATGGCCGGTTCGTTCCGGTGGGCCGCAAAGATGGTGAGCATCCGGGCGCCACTCGTTGTCAGCGAGTTCCGGTCGAAGTCGATCGGCGTGTCGCTGGCAATCGCCTCCGCGCCCAATCCAGTGGTCCTCCACGGATAGCCCCACAACAACGCACTTAAGGCCAGCATCATTCCCCGAACAGGCGCTCATGGCGCATCAGGCGGTTCTGTGAGACCAGACGGATCCATGACAATGTACACCGGCCTCCCTTTCACCTGCTGGTAGATCAGACCGACGTAGATGCCCACGGTGCTGATGGAGAGGACGAGCACCCCCCCCAGGAACAAGGAGACAAACATCAGCGAGCTCCAACCCGGAACCAGATGGGCCCCACCACCGAGGAGCCACAGGACTGCGACCCAAGCCGCCTCGGCGCATGCCATTAGCAGGAACAGCATACCAGCCAGGAGCCCGATGTACACCGGCACGAGCGAAAAGGAGAAGACGGCCTCCATCCCGAGCTTGGCCATCTTACGGATCGAGAACTTCGACCGTCCGCCGATTCGATGTCCGGTGTCATAAGGAAGGATGGCGGTTTGGAAACCCAACCATGCCACCATGCCGCGCAGGTATCGGTGGTATTCCGGCATCGACCGCAAGGACTGGACGGCCCTTCGTGAGAGCAGGCGGAAATCGGCGGCTCCCGGGATGACCACGGTATCGGAGAGCCCTCCCAGCAACCGGTAGAACAGGTCTCGGGTCACACGCTTGAAAGCCGTGACCCTTCCTCCCGAGCGGCGGACGGCGAGCACGATGTCAATGCCCGACGAGTAGAGGGCGAGCATCGCCGGGATCATCGCCGGTGGATGCTCACCATCTCCATCCATCGTGATGACAACGTCTGCATCGGCTCGATCCATTCCGGCCGTGAGGGCCGCCTGATGGCCAAAGTTGCGGCTCAATCGGACGCACTCCACGGCGACGTCCGCGGCGGGCAGTCCAAGGACAATGCTGGATGTCCGATCCGTGGAACCATCATCGACGTAGATCACCCGGCAATCGCAGGGCAAACCCCGCAGGACCTCCGCCAGCGAAGAATGGAATGAACCGACCACCGCTTCTTCGTTGAAGACCGGCACGATCACATCCAGCCGCAAGCGCGCCGCCGCCTGCGTCGTTCCGGGAACAGCCGCAAGAGGCAGGGCATCTGCACGCCGCCCCCCGTCTCCGACCGAAGCCTTATCCACGGCTCAGCGCTCCTTCCCCTCTTCGGGCGGCCAGCCTGGCGCGTACGCGACCGAGACCTCGATAGGCTCAAGCGGGATCCACGACCGGCTCTTCCAGCGGTCCATCCTCCCTTCCGGGTGGGCCGCATGCGCCTGAAAACCCGATCCACGCCCCATCGCCGAAGGAGGGCGCTTGGGCGGGGTGTGGGCGAGCTGTACTCTGGCCAGCGGCTTGAACGGATCGAGAGCTGGAATGCCTGCCAACACTCTTGTCGTGTCGCATTGTTGCCGTGACTGCAGGCACAGCAGTGAGCGGAAGCCGGACCGCACGGCAATGGGCCCCATGGTCGCTGTCATCGCCGAGTGATCACGGCCCGAGGTCATGACCCGTTCTCTGCCATTCGGATCGTGGCCTTCGTTTGGCCTGACTCCATCGCGGCCAGGGCGATTCTCAGGTTGGCGACCCCCTCGGCCAGGCCGCAAACCGGAGGCGCACCTTGCACGACGATTTCACGAAAGTGCCGGAACTCCGCCATGAACAGATCATTGCGCCCAAACCCCTCCGGCACATGGAAGCTCTGCCAGTCGCCGCGCGCTGCAGTCCACCAACGCAATTCGCCGGAAAGCAAGTTGCACTCGGCGCTGCCTTCGGTCCCGATCACTGCCAGATGCTGCATTGCGGGTCGCTGAGCGTAATTCAGATGAGCGGTGGCCTGCAGGCCGCTGGAGAACCCAAGCATGACGTCGGCAATCCCCTCCACACCTGCTAGTTCCAGGTGGGTCAAGGGCGCTGTCTTGGCGGCGACCTCGACCGGCCGCCCGAAGAGCCAACGAAGGTAGTCGAAGGGATGGCATAGAGTGAGCAGCGCGCCGCCGCCCAGATCTTCCCGAGCAGAGTAACTCTGCCGGTAGTCCTCCCAGGGGTGCCAGCCAGGGATGTATTCGCCGTAGTGGGCACGAGCGTGCACAGGCACCCCAAGATCTCCGGCGGAGAGCAGGGATTCCAAGCGCTGCAAACAGGGGTGGAAGCGGTACTGGAATCCCACAAGGACTCTGGATCCGCTCAAGGACGCCGCCTGCAGCAGGGCGGGGATTCGATCCATCGAGTTGGAGACAGGTTTCTCCAGCAGAATGTGGTAACCGGCCTGCGCCGCCGGCAACGCGACGTCCAGGTGGCAGGCGGTCGGATTGGCGACGATCACTGCGTCCGGCATCCAAGCCAATCCCGCATCGACAGTCCGCACCTGCGCAAAGCCTGCCAGCTCCTCTTCGGGGAGCGTGCTCTTGCCGGAACGGAGCAGGAGGATCTCCGTCTCACCAAGGGCGACCGCGTTCCGCAGGTGGCGGCGACCGACTGAGCCCAGGCCCGCGATCAAAAGGCGCATCTCAGGACCTGGGCCCCGGAATCGGCTGGCTTGGCCGGCGATCGATCAGGCTCATGCCGAAGGTTCCATTTCGAGCAGCGCAGACAGATACTCGCCGGTACGAATGCCGGCGGTACCGTCCAGGTAGGTGATCTCCTGCCGAAGGAAGGCCTGGCGGGCGGCGTGCTGGGCGCCGGGATTCGCAAGCCCGGCCCGGACAGCCTGGCGAACCTGCCTTTCATCCAGCGCCACCACCCCGGCATGCGCCTCCCGGAAGCGGAAATGTGTCGGCCAGTTGCCGATGCGGGAGAGAGGCAGCGAGTATTTGCGCGGCGTGTTCCATCCCTTGGGGGCGTCGAGACAGATGCTGACAATCGGGCGATCATGGATGGCGGCTTCGACGACCATCGTCGAATACACAGTCAGGAACACATCAGCGTGCGCCATCATGGAGCTCTTCTCCGGCATGTCCTCACCGGAGTAGTAACCCAGCTCCCCGCCGAGTGGGATGGGCTCCACGACTTGCACGTTCGGGATGTCCCTGGACAGCTGGCGTATGCGTTCTCGCTCTTCCGCGAAGAGGTGGTTGTCCAGGAAGTGGTTGGGGTGCAGCCTCACCAGAAGCTGGCAGGGTACTCCCAGACTGTCCTCCTGGATCAGGCGGGCCAGTGCCTCGACGTTCTGGTAGTTGGGCGAGAAACTGACGAAGGAACAGGCATAGCTGAGCAGCTTGCGCGCGGGATCCAGCCCATGCTGGCCGAAATACTCCGCCCTCGGCAGAAGCCACGCTTTCCGGAAGTAGCCGTCATAGGACGGGATCCCCCCAACATGCACCTGCTCAGGGCGCCAGTCGGATCCAAGGATGAGTTCTTCGGCCTGCAGCTCCGACCAGCAGGTCACATGATCCACAGCGGCGCCGGGGAGGCTGTAGCTGCTTGGGTTGTCCCAGCCCACGATTGCGGCTGCGGTCCGAATCCCGCGCCCGGTTGCCTGGCGCAGGAGATACCGATCCAGACGCCACCCGACGGTGCTGGCGACGACCAGCGACGGACGATATCGTTCAAACAGGTCGTCGTACAGGCCGGGTGTGTAGCGCATCTGCGCCCATAGCAGGCGTCGCCGGGCCCGGTGGGAGCGCCGCAGAATCCCGATCAGGAGCCAGGCAAGCGGCATGAGCACCCGGCGTCGATTCGGCTCCTCGACGGCCACCTGTTCGATATAGCTGTCCATGGCCTCGGTATTGATACGTCGGGAGCTCCCCACCCTGCGCAGGAAGTGCAGCCACCACTGGCGCTCCGGGTCCACCCGGGCGGCATACGACTGGGCCTGATTGGCTCGCAATCCCTCGACGGCCAAACCGGGACGTCCAAACCTCGCTGCGATCTGACCTGTCAGTCCATCATCGGTGAGGAGGACGACGCGGTGACCGCCAGAGAGCAGCCTGTCGACGACATCGCTCTGAAGGAAGTAGACCACGGCCAGGCCGTGGTCGGCGACTACGAAAACCGTCCGCCCGGAGGCTGAGGGATGGTGCTCGCGGCTAGCGCGCATAATACCAGCGGAAGATCCGGTCATGCACGCCAAGCAAGAGGCGACGCAGCGGGGGAAACTCGAGCAAGCTGCGGCGACGCCCTTCCGTCCCCCGCCCGCCTGCGCGCAGAGCTTCCGCCTCGACCAGCGGGGTGTTGCTCATGTTCATGGCGAGCGGCTCACACGTCATCAGGCGCAGGTACCCCGCTTCGTTCATCCGCCGATCCAGTTGGCGAACCTGGCCCATCGGACGGTCCATCTCAAATGGAAGAAACTGCTGCAACACCGACTTGTAGGCGACAAACTGCCAGTGTGAGGCGCCGGCGTGGGCGCTCACGCCTTGATAGGTCAGACGAACATCGCCCGTCGAGTCGTAGCGCTGGCGGATGTGGGCTTCCTCTTGACCCAGACTGAGGTCGAAATCCCTGAACACTTCCCAGGGAATGAACTGCCCGCGTTCGAGCTGGACACCGGGGGCGGTCTCCGCCCAGGCGATCGTCGCCGTGAGGAACTCCTCGGGCGTGCGGAAGGGCCGGCTGGTCACCATGCCCGCTCGCGGGAAGGTCTCCAGGATGCGGATCGATCGAGAGAGCCACGCCGGTGAAAACAATGCATCGCTATCCGTGTAGGCAAGCACTTCACCCGGAGCTGCCTGGAAGATGATGTTCCAGGCGCCCCCCTTTCCCACGTTCTTCGCCGAAAGCCAGAGCATCTGTATCCGGCCATCTGCGAACGCTTCCCGCAGGAAGGATTGGATCTCCGGGCAGCTGCCGTTGTCGAACACCAGAAGATCGTGCTCGACATCCGTGTTATGCCAGAGGCTTCCGAGACAGGCCCGGACCACCTCGAGACTCTGGGCGAAGTACCCACTGAGGAACGGGGCGTAGGTCAGGACGGCCACTGTCACCCGTTTCGGGCGAGCAACTTCCTGGACGAACTTGGCAGGATTCTGACCGATGCGCATGAGTCAGTCCGGCCCCGCTGGCTGGGAGCCTTTGCCGGAAGCCCTCCCCAGCCAATACCTCACGATCCCACGCACCTCACGCCACGCTCCGGCAGGATGAATCAGACCGAAAGCCAGATGCGAGAGCCAGGTGGACTGGGTATGGAGCACTGGAGCACGCTCGATGTCGCGCAGGAGCTTCGCCAAGGAAGGCGGCCGCGGGACGACCTGCCCGCTCTTCAACTCGTGATCCGCGTCGCCGAGGTCGAAGATCCGTCGCCGTCCCCCCGCCAGCCGCACATTCTCCTGGGTCTCCGGGAGACGGTAGTGCGGCTGCCCGCCCGGCAGGTGAGAGTAGTCATGGTCCTGGTGAACGACCGTGACGGCTTGCGTTGCGTCTACCACCGGCCACCGGTTGCGGCGTGCATGGTAGATCATCCAATTGTCCCACCCGGAACGGCCGATCGCGAAGGCAGGAAGCTCCGCGAAGCACTGGCGCGGAAAGACAAAGTAGTCACTTCCTCCGGCAGGGTGCAAGGCGCCTTCGCGAGAGAGCCTGTGGCGCAATGCCCTTTGACCCTCCTCGCCACCCTCCAGCCTGTCCGCCACGCCCAGATCCCAGCGCTGGCCGACTATCAGGAAGTCGACGCATGCTCCCTTCACCGCTCTTGCGGCTTCCACCAGGTCGGGCATGAGCAAGATGTCTGCATTCACGTACGCCATGAGAGGCTGGGAACTTGCTGTCCGGGCGAGGCGGAAGATCGAATCCAGGCGAGGCGTCCCGTGGCTGTTCCGCTCGACACCTGAGATCCAGCGGACATTCAGGGCAACCGCCGCTTCAGCCAATCCCGGTTCGTCCCCGACAAGCAGGACATCGACCTCGGACCCCAGACCCAGCCATGATCGGATGGCATTGCCTTGGATCAGGCTGATGTGCGGGTCGGTGAAGGGTTTGGGGGCGCTGAAGATCGTGAGCATGATTGCCTTGAGAAACGGTTGTGAGGCCGTCACCCACTGAGGGCAGTTTCACTCCGCGTCCATGAACGTCTTGTGAGCCACACCCGCGTTGATTGCGGTCAGTTCTGGATGTTCCTTCAGCAGCGTGACAACTTCCAGCCATGTGAAATCGGTGCGGCCGGAGAACGCCGCATACACAGCGCGAACGAAGGCGAGGTCCTCCGGCGTGTCGACGGTCCAGCGCAGCTGGCCGAGATCTTCCGGGTTGTCAACCCGCAGAATCCGGAAGCGCCCCGGTGAATCGTATAAGTAAGGCATGACGTGCTCGCGTTCGTAGGGCTCGGTTGCCTGTTCCCAGGCCCGTTCCAGCGCCGCGAAGGTACACACTTCCGTGTCAAGGCCGATCGGAAACGTTCGGCCCTCTGGAAGGCGGTTGGCGGCAAAATCCACCGCGGGATCGGCCGTCAGGAAGGCACCCACGGTCCAGTCGATCACCTCGGGATCCATCAGCGGGCAGTCACCGGTAATGCGCACGACGATCTCCGCCTGAGAGAGTCGTGCTGCCTGATAGAACCGGTCCAACACGTCGGAGGCGCTGCCGCGGAAGCACGTGTATCCCCGCGCCCGGCAGGCGTCCGCCACAGGCTGGTCCGCCGGCTGGTTGGTCGTCGCCACCACGACCGCCTCGACCGATCGGGCGCGTGACGATCTCTCAACCACACGTGCCAGCATAGGGACCCCGCCGATATCCATCAAGACCTTGCCCGGCAGTCGCTTCGAACTCATCCGGGCTTGAACGATGGCGACGACCCTAGGCCGCACGACGCTTCGCCTGAATGGCCACCAGCTGGTAGGCGTCGATCAGCATGCGGCTGTTGTGACCCCAGTCGGCACGAGCTTCGACGATTGCCCTCCCCACCTTGCCCATCTCCCGGAGCCGACCGGATCCGGCACATGCCCTGCGCAGTCCTCTCGCCAGAGCCTGGGCGTCTCCGTCTGGAAAAAGCCAGCCGTTGACGGAAGGAACGACCCATTCTCTGTTTCCCGGGATCCCGGATACCAGTACGGGCAGGCCGCAGGCCATCGCCTCCAGCAGAGTGACGGAGCTGCCATCGCTGTGCGAGGCACTGACATACAGGTCGGCGGCACGATAGTAAGCCGGCAGGTCGTTCTCATCGATGACGCCGGCAAAGTGCACGCGGGATTGCATGCCGGCCTGGGCGATCCTGCGCTCCAAGGACCTACGCCGGCTGCCGACCGACAGCACGAGCAGCCGCAGTTTCGGCTTCTCGGCCGCGGCCTGCAGGAATCCTTCGACCAGGATGTCCACGCCATAGACCGCTTCGAGTGTCCGGGCGGATAGAACCACGAACGAGTCTCGCCAGCCCAGCTGATCGCGGATGCCACGATTTACGCCCGGGCTAAAGCGCTTCAGGTCTACGCCCCAGGGGAAGACCACCACCTTGCTTTCCGACGCGCCGAGCTCGAGTGCCCGCTGCCGGACCGCCTGGCAATCGCAAAGGACCAGATCACTGTAAGCGAGGACGTACTTTGCCTGCCAGCGGCCCAGGCCGCGCCTCGCGTCCCGCAACAGGTCTGAGCCCCACGACATGCTGACCAGAGGCCGGGCGCCGGCCAGAGCGGCGGGGAAGGCGCCCTGCTGAATGGGTCCGGCGTGCACGAGCGTCGGCCGGTAGGCCCGAATGGCCTTGGCCAGGTTGCGCCCCACCCCGATGGGCCGCAGGAGCCGATCACCTGTCGGGACCGGCTTCGGGGTCAAATCCCGCACGCCCTGCGGAAGCCGCACTCCCCCCGTCGGACCGGACAGCCTGAACGACGCGACATCGAGCCCAGCCGCAATCATCGCCTGCAGGAACCGCCGATCATGCACCGTGGAGCCCCGCGACACATAAAGCACGCGCATCAAAACACCCGCCCCGATGCTTGGGCGTCGCGGCTCAGGATCGGACCATCGTCCAACGTAGGGCCTCGCCCGCCGCCACGCCTTCCCGCAAGGTCACGCCGAGGACGGCTTCGATCTCGTAAGGCATGATGGCCCCCGGCGTCGCGGGGCGCAGGATGTCGAGCATGCTTCGATTGATGACCTCGCCGGCTGCGAGGTCGCGTGCTGCTCGCAGGCAGCGGCGTTGTACGATGACGGTGTCGGCCTCGTTGTCGGCGACTCGCTTGCTGGGAGAGCCGAGGGCGCGTTCGAGCTCGCGCGTGCGATCGACCATCTCTCGCCAGGAGTCCGGGGTCATCGAGAACGGATGATCCGGGCCGACGCGGGCCGTGTCATCGGTGAAGTGCTTCTCAACGGCCCGAGCGCCCATGGCCACCGCTCCCAGGACCGTGGTATGCCCGGGAGTGTGGTCCGACAACCCGAGAACCGCGTCCGGGTACATGGCGGCGTAGGTCCTAAGGACATTCAGGTGGATATGGTCGAAGTTCTCGAGGCTTGCGGTGTAGTTCGTGTTGCACTGCATCAAGACGAGCTGCGAGTTGATGGGTAGGATGGCCTCGACCGCGCGCTGCACATCCCCGATATCCGATGCGCCCGTCGCCAGGAACACCGGCTTTCCCTTGCCGGCGATGTAGCGGACCATTTCCAACCAGGTGATTTCGCCAGATCCGATCTTGTGGGCCGGGACATGAGGGTCCAACATATCCACCGCTTCAAAGTCGTATGGCGAGGAGAAGTAGTCGATCCCAGCCTGGGCACAGGTCGCTTTCAACTCCGGTGTCCACTCGAAGGGGATGGACGCCCCCTGATACACCTCGAAGACCGATTTCTTCCATCCGGCCTGATGCGAGATCTGCGAGCCCATCGATCGGAAACCGCGATCACTGACAATCTGCGGGGCGCGGAAGTTCTGGAACTTGGCAGCTTCCGCCCCCGCCTCCGCTGCCAGATGGATCAGCCTCTTGGCCCGGTTCAGATCGCCATCGTGGTTGGCGGAGATGTCGGCGATGAAATAAGTGGGATGTGTCGCGCCGATCCAGCGGTTCCCGATCTTGAGTTCAGGCATCCTGCTCCTCCAAGCCACTGGCTGGTCTTCCCCCGACCGAGAGCGACGGGACCTTCGAGCGGCCACCGCCTCCATCGGCCCGGCGCCAAGGTTGTGACCGCCAGCTCAAGTGCCGGCTGGCATCTCATCCCGGATGGCCTTCAGCCCATCCGAGAAGCCGTTCTCCTTCTCCAAGCGAAAGCGGTGCAGGCTCTCATCCAGGGTTGGCATGCGTTTGCCAAGCAGCTGTTCGACTTTCGCCGTGTTCAAGCACAGGTTCTTCCCGCGTTCAGCCGTCAGACCGGCGGAATCGCTGGGCGCAGATCGGACCAGGGTTGAGTCCAATCCGAACGCCTGCGCCAGACGGATCCCAAACTCGTGCTTGCTGACACAGCTCCGGCCTGCCACGTGCAGCACGCCGGATGTGGCGCCGACCGCCAGGTCAAGCAGGATCCCCGCCAGGATGCTTGCCAGCATCGGATTGAACCAGGAATCGGAGAAACCCGGACACTCCTGGCCCCGCTCGAGTCGGCTCAGAAACCAACCTGCCAGGCCTGTCTTGCGGGGCGCCGGCCAGGTGAAGAAGTTGGTTCGCACGACGAGCGCACGCGGGTGTGCTTCGAGAACAGCTCGCTCGGCCTCAAGCTTGCTGCGCCCATAGACGTTGATCGGGGCGGGCGCGTCTGCCTCGTCATAGGCGCCGGCCTGGCCGTCAAACACGGCATCGGTGGAGATGTGAATCAGCCGGGCGCCAAGGGCGGCCGCTGCCCGCGCCACGCTCATCGCCATATCCCGGTTGAGGCGCAGGGCCATGCCTGGATCTCGCTCACAGGCATCGACATCTGCCTGGGCTGCGCAGTGAATCACCCAGTCCGGACGCAGCTCGTGCAGAAGCTTGTTGACCTCGCCGGCCTGCGTCAGGTCAGAGGCCAGGCTCTCGAAGCCCATCGGCCGGAGTGCGGGGGGGTAGGCGTGGGCCGTGACCCGGCATCGTCCCAGCGCAATCAGAACCAGGTTCGCTCCCAGCATTCCACTGGCGCCAGTAACGAGCAAGCGCGGCCGGCGGACTCTGCCTGCGGTCACGCCTGCTGGCTCGAATCCCCCAATTGATCGACGATGCTCCGGATCTCATCCGGGGTCAGCCACTTGGGGTTGCTGTCGCTGGCATAGCGGAAGTCCGGAGGCAGCGCCGCGCCCTCCTGCCTCCAGCCGTGACCGAACCACAGCGCCTCGGCCGGCTCAACGACGTACATGTCCTCCACCTCGACTGCATGCCGCGCCTCGTCTTCCGACAGCAGGACCTCATGCAGCTTCTCGCCCGGGCGGATGCCGACATGCTCGATCCTGCACCCCGGCGCGATTGCCTTGGCCAGATCGACCACCTTCATGCTGGGGATCTTGGGAACGAAGACCTCTCCGCCCCGCATGCGTTCGATGCAACCGATGGTGAATCGCACCCCCCGGTCCAGCGACAGCCAGAAGCGGGTCATTCTTTCGTCGGTGATCGTAACCACACCGCTCTGCCGCTGGCGCAAGAACACCGGCACCACGCTCCCCCTGCTCCCGAGGACGTTGCCATACCGGACACAGGCGAAGCGCGTCTCCGTGCCCGCGGCATAGGCGTTCGATTGGACGAAGAGCTTCTCGGCGGCGAGCTTGGTGGCGCCGTAGAGATTGACCGGGTTGACCGCCTTATCCGTGCTCAGGGCCATGACTCGCGTCACACCCGTGTCGAGCGCCGCCTCGACCACATTGCGCGCCCCCATGATGTTAGTCTGGATCGCCTCGAAGGGGTTGTACTCGCAGGCGGGAACCTGTTTGAGGGCCGCAGCATGCACGACCACATTGACCCCGTTCATCGCCCGCTTCAGCCGGGACTCGTCGCGGACGTCGCCAATGAAGTATCGCAGGCTGGGGTGATCGTAGCCGAGCTCGCGCATCTCATGCTGCTTTAACTCATCGCGACTGAAGACAATCAGCTTCTGCGGGTGGAATTCGGCAAGCATGACCTCGACGAACTTTCTCCCGAAAGAGCCTGTTCCCCCGGTGATTAGAACCACCTGTTGGCTCCAGTTCATCTGCCACCCCTTCCGGCCCCATCGACTTCGGGCTTCGAGAATATGAACATCGGGTATTGACCTATGCGCCCGAGAAGATGCGGGGCGGCTTCTTCCCAGCGATAGAGCAGCCGCAGCCACAGGCGGCCGAGCAGGCGCTCGTGGATGAAGGTCCTCATGAATCCCGTGTTTACTGTTCGCCAAACCAGGATGTCAAACATGGGCAGAAAGGCGAGTTCCTTCCGGGCCCAGGGATAACCATGCTTGTAGGTGAGCGTCCCGGTGGGAGCTGGTCCAACTCGGGCCGCGGCTTGTGCCGCGATCTGCGGCTGCCCCGGGCTGCGACCCGCTCGTTGGCGCCGCCCCAGCATCCATTGCAGGGCCCGGGTCGGCCGATCCATCAGGCGCATCAACAGTCCCCCGTCCCCCCAGGCATAGATGACCACGGCCCGGCCGTTGGAGCTCAGGACGCGCAGTAGCTCGTTCATGCCTGGCGCGTGTTCGCCGGCAGGCAGGTGATGCAGCGTGTGAAGCGACACCACTCCATCGAAACTGCTTGCCGGGAACGGCAGGTTCGCCAGGTCGCCAACCACGTACCGGCCGTGGGTCCCAAGACGCGCCCGAGCCTCGCTGAGTGCCAGGCGAGAGATATCGAGACAGACCCGGCGGGAGAACCCGGCCGAGTACTCCAGGTATTCGGGGTACTGCACCGGCCCAGAGCCGGCGTCCAACAGCAGTTTCCCCCCGGCCGGTAGATGCCGCCTGACCCGCAGGTGACAGCGATGGATGTATTCCCGAGACACCGGACGGAGATCTTCATAGCGCGCGTTCTGATACAGGCCATCCCCGACGACCTTCCAGCCGATCGAGTCGTAGAAGGCCTGTACCTGGCGTTTGACCTCGGCTTCGGTCACGTGCCCGGCCACAGACATTCCGTCAAGACGGTCGATCCCAGGAGAGCGGCTCGCCGGCGAAGGCATCGATCGCCGGTTGATAAGGCATGAGGCCGCCGGGGCGGAGCAGCATCTGCATGGGGCGCTCCGCCTCATCCTCCCAGAACCGGATCAGATGCCACGGGAAGGGAAACGGATAGTCGAAGAAGAACCGGTAGGCGTAGCGCCAGGCCAGTTCGACCTGCTCGTTCGGGCGCCTGGCTGCGACTGGCTGGTTGGTGAGACGATCGAGGGTCTCGAAATAGGCCGGCCAGGACTCGGGGTCAAAGGTGAAGCCTCGTCCGCGGTAGTGAGTTCTTCCGGCGACAACCACCGGCAGACCCGCCATCGCCATCTCCAGGCCGGCGGTCGTGGTGTAGACCAGCCCGATGTCAGCCAGATCGATCACGTCATACGTGTTGAAAGGGGACTCCGGCGGAACGACCACAACGTGTCCCGGGAGTTGCGGCAGCGTCTCCTGGATGATCTCGGTCGACGGCAGGCCGGTCCCCAGAGCCTCTCCGGGATGAACACGCACGACTAGCTGGACATCCGTCCGGGAGCCGAAGTACTTGACTGTCCCCCTCAGCCAGTCCGCCATGCCGTCCGTGAAGACCTGCCTGCCCAGGGCTAGACTGTCCCCGACCACGTTGGTGCACAGCACTGCAACCTGCCGCTTCGCATCGAGACCCAATGCCTGCCTGACGGCGTCGGCTCCCTGGCTCTCACCGGGCTGCCACTGCCTTCCGAAGTTCTCCCATCGCTGGCCTTGACGGCGGGCGCGGGTCATGGCGCGCATCGCTTCCAGCTCCTCCGCTGAGAGCCCGTCCGACCGGCGCAGCCGCCAGAAATCGGATGTGTCCTGGAGCATGACCTCGGCATCGCGTGCCAGCCACATTCGCTCCCGCTGCTCGCCGAACTCGTAGGTCACGGTTGTCATTCGAAGGTGGCGGGCCACGCGATACGCGACACCGAAGTCCAGCAGGCTGCCGTTGGGGATCACAACACTGTGGAAGGCGCGCCCTGTCATCAGCTTGAGCAGGCTTGCCGCCAGGGCGCGATTGCGTGCCCGCCGGAATTGGATCAGTCCGGCATCCTCACCCGAGGCCGACAGGTCCAGTTCCTCCCGCCGTCGGATGTACTGCACGTCTCTTCGGCTCTGTTCCTCAAGGCCACTGGCCAGTTCGCGGTTTTCCACTTCACCGGAGTGCACCCTCAACGCATGGACCCCTACGAGCTGGCGCACCGGATCGAGCGTCCGGGCGACGTAGGCGCCCTGCCTTCCCCGCACAGGCGAGGGCGATTCTTCCGTCCAATCCCGATCGGAGACATAGGCCAGGTGCACTTCGTGTCCCTGGCCTGCCAGCAGCAGCGAGAGGGCCACGCCGTACTCGAGCCACCATGGCAGCCAGGCGAACAACAGAATCGAACGAGGCCAATCGGCGTGCGCCTGATCTCTGGCCTGGCGCGCGGCCTCGATCCAACGCGGGAGTTCGTCTTCAAGCCGATCGAGCCGGTAGTTGCCCAGCACCGGCGGATTGTTCGGCCGGATGCGCTGCATGACTCCCGGAGCGATCGGAAGCGCGTCGGTCAGGTCCCGGGCAAGGCGTCGAAGGGTCATGCCGGTGCCTTCTCCCCGCCCTCGATCTCCCATGCCAAGTCAGGGCGGATCGGGCCCTGCCGCTGCTCTCCCCACTGGCTGCCAGCTGCACCGGTGCCCTCGACGGTGAAGGCGAAGGCGTACTCATCCGTGAAGTACGACCGCACACGGAAGGAGCTCGCATTGACGCCGACAACGAAGCGACCTTCGTTGAGAAGATTGCCGGGAACAAGGCAGCGACTGACATACGTCCCCGCCGGGCGAACGGTCAGCTGCTGGAAACGCGTTGTATCGTCTGTGTCAAAGGAGGTGAACACCGGCTCGCCCTTGGATGTGGCCAGATACACGCCGACCCGCAAGCCGCTGATGGGTTCATCCAGTCGATAGCGGAAGGCGATGCGGAACGGGCGTGTGGCGCTCACCTGTTCGGCCGGCTGGCCATCTTCCGCTATCACGCGCACATCGAGCGGGCGGAACGGCGCCGCGGCCAGCACATGCGGTTCATCGCCCCACGTGCGCTCCCCGGTTTGCGCCAGGCCGGAAGACAGGTAGAAATCCACCGCCCGCGGCGTTCGATCACGCAACACCAACCTGCCGCCATCGAGCACCAGCGTTTCTTCCGTTAGACGCAGGACAGCCGACATGTTGTGGCTGACGAAGAGCACGGTGCGCCCTCGTTGGGCCACATCTCCCATCTTGCCGAGGCATTTACGCTGGAACTCGGCGTCGCCCACGGCCAGGACTTCGTCGACAACCAGAACCTCCGGCTCGAGGTGGGCGGCAACCGAGAATGCCAGCCGCAGGTACATTCCGCTCGAGTAGCGCTTGACCGGCGTGTCGATGAACCGACCGATCTCAGAGAACTCAACGATCTCCTCAAACCTTCGCTCTATCTCCGAGCGGCGCATCCCGAGGATGGCGCCGTTCAGGAAGATGTTCTCTCGTCCGGTCAGTTCGGGGTGGAAGCCTGTGCCGACCTCCAGCAAAGACCCCACCCTGCCGTGTACCTCGGCTCGCCCCTCCGTCGGCTCGGTCACGCGGGCCAGCAGCTTGAGCAGCGTGCTCTTCCCCGCCCCATTCCTGCCGACGATGCCCAGGACCTTGCCTCTTTCCACTTCGAAGGAGACATTGCGCAGCGCCCAGATGGTCTCGTTCCTGCCGGTCGATGGTGCCGCGCGCCGGCGTCGCCTTGCTCGATTCACCATCCACGTCGCGGCATCGGCTACCGAATCGCGCAAGGTGCGATACCCACCGACGCCCTCGCCGATGTGGTACTGCTTGCCGAGGTCCTCCACCCGGATGGCGATTGGACCGTTCACTCGGCCCTCCCGGAGGCGTAGATCCGCCGGCACTGCCTCACGGCCGCGCAGCTAGCAGGTTGATGAAACATGCCTTTCTCAGAGAAGAGAACCGCATATGTGGTGGTTGGGGCGAAGCCCCAACCACCACATATGC
>CAZBJQ010000011.1:0-5921 GCA_964492235.1 uncultured Anaerolineaceae bacterium
GAACATATAGATCGCCACGGCCGAGCCGTAGCCGAGCTTGAAGTAGACCAAGCCGAAGCGATACATATATGTTGCCATGGTCTCACTGGCGTTGACAGGCCCGCCCTTGGTCATGATCCAGACAACGATGAATTGCTGCAGCGAACCGAGCACGGAGAGATAGACGCAGGTGCGGATGGTGCTGCTGAGCAAGGGCACCGTGACGTAGCGGAAGTTCTGAAGGCTGTTGGCGCCGTCGATCCTGGCCGCCTCCTCAATATCGGTAGGGATTTGCAGGAGCCCGGTGAGAAACAGCAGCACGTAGAAGCCAAAGTACTTCCACGTCAGGGCCAGGAAGACGGCCGGCAAGGCGGTGTTGAGATCGCCCAACCAGGGGTGAGCCTGTCCGCCGGGCAAGAGAACCAGGATGGCATTGATCAGCCCGCGATCCGGATCGGGGTTGTAGAGGAACAGCCACATCATGGCCGTGATGACTTCGGAGATGACGTACGGCAAGAAGAAGACGGTGCGAAAGACAACCCGCCCCGGGAGATCGCGTCCGATCAGCACCGCCAGGACCAAGGCCAGAGGCAGCTGCAGAATCAATGAGAACGTGATGATGAAAAGGCCGTTGCGCAGCGCGACCAGGAACACCCTGTCGGACAAGATCGTGATGAAGTTGTCCAGCCCGACGAAGTCCACCGCCGGCCCGAATCCCTTCCAGTCGAAGAGGCTGTAGTAGATGGATTGCACGATGGGGAAGATGACGAGGAATCCGAAAAGTGCCACGCCCGGCAGGAGGAACAGGGCGATCGTCAGGTTGTCCTGAAGCCGTCGGGGGAAGCCTCTTGCTCGTTCAAGGGCCAGGGTATCTGGGAGGGAGGGTACGTTCTGCATGGGGCCGGCCGTATCCGCAACAAGCACTAGAGAAGGATAGCGCAAGTCGTGCTCAGGTCGGTCACAGGCTGCGACCTTCGTCTGACAGAGGTCAACCCCGGGCCAGTCTCAGGATGCCACCGACCGGGCCCGAGGATAGCCAGCTTCGAGCGCATGGGCGGCGCGTCAGCCCGCAGGGTGGCGGGGATCGGTCCACTCGCGGACCGACCCCCGCGGATGCCCCCGCATCCTGCTACTTGAGTTCCGTCGCGGCCGAGTCCTCAATGGCCTGCGCCGCCTGTTCGGGTGTCAACGTGCCAGCGAAGATTCCCTGGACGCTGTCGTTGACGACGCCTCCTACGGCCGCCGGCATGTACTGATCATAGTAGAGCTGGAAGTACTCCGCTGCGGCCGCGCCCTGCTGCACCATCTTGAGGGATGGATCGGTCAGACCGACTTCCGCGCCCTTGACCACGGGCACGGTCCACCCTGCCTGGGCCTGGGCGATCTGCGACTCGACGCTGCTGATGTACTTAAGGAAGTCGATGGCCTCGGGCGGTGCATTCACCCCGACAACGAAGCCATTGCCACCGCCGAGCGCGTCCGCCGGAGCACCGGCGCCGCCCTCAACGGCCGGGAAGGGGAACCAGCCCAGCTTGTCCCCAAGTCCCTGTTTGTCGACACTGGCGTCCTTGAAGGCGCCGGGTGCCCACTGCCCCATCAAGTCCATGGCCCCCTTGCTGGTGGCCATCACAACCTGCTCGTCGGGCCAGGTAGCGCCCAGGAAGCCAGCCTGGAACGGCTCCAGAGCCGTGAGCTCCTGAAGCTTCGCGCCGGCCTCGACAAACGGAGCGTCGGTGAAGGCGCCCTGACGGCTGTACGCGGCATCAAACGCCGCCTGCCCGCCAAGGCGGACCGCCAGGTACTCCCACCAGAACGCACCCGGCCACTTATCGCCTTCTCCCAGTCCGATCGGGGTGATGCCGGCGGCTTTGAGGGCCTTCACGGCATCGAGGAACTCGGACCAGGTCGCCGGAGGAGCCGTGATGCCAGCCTGAGCGAACAGGTCTTTGTTGTACCAGAACCCGACCATGCCCATGTCCCGCGGGACCCCGTAGTTCTTACCCTGGTAGCCGTAGACGCCAAGGGCCCCAGGTGAGAACGTGTCACGCCAGCCGCCTGTGTCCAGGTCGGCGGTGATGTCCTTGAGCAGGCCGGCCTCGGCATACTCATTCATCGTGCCGCCGCCCCAACTCTGGAAGATGTCCGGCGGGTCACCCGATTGCATGACGGTCGTCAGCTTCGTCTTGAAAGCCTCGTTCTCGAGCACGGTGATGTCGACTTTGACATTCGGATGGGCTGCCATGTACTCATCAGCCATCTGCTGCCAAAGTGCCTTCTGGTCATCCGCAACCTGGATATGCCACCAAGTGATGGTGACCTCCTCGGCGACGGGCGCCTCGGTTGCCGCAGGCTGTGCGGGCACTTCCGTCGGCGCAGGTTGAGCGGGCGCTTCCGTCGCAGTAGGCGTGGCGCAGGCAGCCAGCGCGAAGGAGGCAACGATCGCGACGCTCAGCAGAGTGTAAAGCTTGCGAGACATGTCTTCCTCTCCTTCTGATCAAACGCTCTGAGTCTGAAGCCGTTGGCGGAAGAACCAGGATGGATTGGTGTGAAATCTATCTGTATGGGCGCTCCTTTCTTCACTGAGACCAAAGGTCCGATACGTAGCAGGCTGGGCCGGCGAGACCTGCATGGTCATCCAGCCCTGTCCTTTGGAGCTGCACTCGAACCGCGGACCACGAGGTGGGTGGGCAATACCATCCTGCCCACGTCTTCCTCGCGCTTCTTCAGGATCTTCATGAGCATCTGTGTCGCCCCACGCCCCATCTGTTCGAGCGGTTGCTCCACCGTGGTCAGGGGAGGGTAGACCACCGCCGATTGAGGAATGTTGTCAAAACCCACGACTGAGATGTCGTCAGGGATCCGCAGCCCTCGGTTTCGCACGGCATCCAAGACGCCCATCGCCATCACATCGTTGGAGGCGAAGATGGCGGTGGGAGGCTCGGCCAGCTCGAGGAAGGCGCATCCGCCCGCGTATCCATCCGGCTGGGCGAACTCACCTTCGTATTCCAACTCGGGCAGCGCTCGAAGATGATGGTCCCGGAGCGCTGCTCGAAATCCTGCGAGGCGATCCTGTGAACATCCCAGATCCATCGAGCCTGTGATGAAACCGATCCGCGTGTGGCCCAGTCGGACAAGATACTCTGTGGCATCGTAGGCCCCCTGCCAGTTGGTGGCTCCAACCGCCGGGCATTCTCTGCCGGTTCCCTGATGATCGACAAGCACGAAAGGGAAGCTGCGGCTCGTGAGCGCCTCAATGTAGTCTGCCGGGCTGCGGGGAAGCACAAGCAACAATCCATCTACCATCCCCTGCGCCAGGTTGGCCACGTAGTTGGCTTCCTTGCTGGCCGTCCGATGGGTGGTGTACAGGATCAGATCGAGCCCCGTCAGGCCGAGCTCCATATCGATGCCCCGTATGATCTCCCCGATGTAGCCTGTCCCCAGATCGGGGACGATCAGACCGATGATGTCCGTCTTCCCCCCCGCCAAGCTGCGCGCCTGGCGGTTGGCGATGTAGCCGAGGTCGTGCATGACCTGCAGGACATGTTCGCGCGTCTGGGGACGGACGTGGATATCGTCATTGATCACCCGCGATACGGTTCCCGAGGACACCCCGGCCCGGGCAGCCACGTCGATGATCGTCACACGGGAGACGGACTTGTGGACCATGGAAGCGTTTACATGATTTGCGGACAGCTTACGGCGATCCTGTCGGTTTTTCGAGTCTCATCCAGCAATGGAGGCGTCCAGACGTGCGCTCCGGCAGACCCAGCTCCCATCGAGGCGGGGTTCTGACGGGTCCATTTGGAAGCGCTTACATCCTGGATACTACGACAGCCGGGGACGCGAGTCAAGCCCCTCCGGCTGACTGGAGACTGCCACGGGCGTCAACGAAGCCAAAGTCCTGAATCGCCGACACCGGTCCTCCAACTCCCGCACAAATGTTCGAAATGCTGCGTCGCCTCGGGTCAACACAGGGCAAGGCCAGAAAGGTCCCGCTGCGCACTCACTCGCCATCTTCGTCGTCGGCTCTTCCTGGCGTTTTCGGCGCCTTGGGCCCCGAGAGGAATGTACTGGGTCAGCGCAGTCGGAGCAGCTCACCTGCCGGCGCGCGCCGCCCGGTGAAGCCAACTCGAAGCGGACGAACCGGAGCCCCTCTGCGCGGACCTGAGCGCGTATTATCTGCAGCCCGCTGACGATGATCGCCGGTTCGCTTAGCTCATGGCCCAACACAACCGCCGGCAGCGTGAGGGCACCTGTGACCGCCCCGACGGAGCGGGATCGCCAACGGCCTGCCTCCACCAGGGCGAGACCTGCCCAAGAGGAGGGCGTCCGCCACCGGAGGGGAACATGGCAATCCATCTGCGTTCACTAGCGACTGTTGCGCTGCCGTTGTTCCTTGTCGCTGCTTGCGGCACGCCCTGGGCGCCGGCGTCAACCCCCAACCTTGCCACCGAGTATGCGGTAGACCTGACCACCCTCCCGGCAGAAGTCCCTGGAGGGACAATCGACCGGAGTAACACGATCACCAGTGCGGCGCTCGCTAGCAACCTTGTCGGCGATCCGCCCACCAGGGGGTTCAGTGTCTACCTCCCGCCAGGCTACGACAAGAGCGACAAACACTACCCCGTGGTCTACGTGCTCCAAGGCCTCGGTGGTGGCGTGAACTTCCTTGGTCTTGCAGGCTACTTCGACAGTCTCATAGCTGCCGGCAAGGCCCAGGAGATGATCCTGGTCTTCTTCAACGGGGTCAATAAGCTCGGAGGCAGCTGGTACCTGAGTTCTCCAACCATCGGCGACTATGAGACCTTCATCGCAGACGAGCTTGTCTCATATGTCGACGCCACCTACAGGACTCTGCCCACCCGCGAGAGCCGCGGTATTGCCGGCTGCGCCATGGGAGGCTACGGCGCGCTTCACTTGGCCCTCATCCGCCCCGACGCTTTCAGCGTTGCGGCCCCAATGTCAGCCCCTTACGACTGGGAGCATTGGACTGCCAGCATCTTGCTGGAAGAGGATCGTCCCGACGTGCTGATTTCTCTCGCCGCGGCGGCAGCACCCAATCCCGACAGTCCCCCACTCTACTTGGACGTGCCTTACAAAGTCGTGAATGGAGAACCAGAGCTTGAACCCGATGTGATGCGGCGAATCAACGCCCATGACCCGGTTGTCGAGCTTGAGCTCTACCTTGGCCAACCCACCCGGCTGCGAGGTCTCATGATCTATCAGGATGACGATCTCGACCCAGACGACCCCTTCACGCAAGCCGCAAGCGCATTCGACAAGACGCTTACCGAGAGGGGCGTCGACCACGAGTTCATCCAGGTTGAAGCCGCGCACTGTGGCGGCGACTGTGCACCTATCCTGGAGTTCATGTCTAGTCACCTGGCCCAATGATGTCTGACTCCACTTCTGAAGGTCAGGTTCAGTCGCGAGTCGCCGCGACACGTACCCTTCGGACACCCTGGCCCGGACATCGGCAGTGGCCGATACGCGCAGACCGAGCTTGGGCATTGACACCCAAGTTGTTGCATCCAAGACGCTTGGCTGATGCGCCGCGGTCTCTCACCTCTGGGGTCTTAAGCACAAGGTTGCAGGTTCGAGTCCCGCACGGCCCACCATGGAACCACGGCCAAGGGCCAGCTGTGAGCAGACCTCCTCCCACCATCCCCCCAGACGTGGTTGCGGGGCGGACGACCCCTTGAAGAGCGGTAGTTGCGCCGATCCTCTCTTCGCCGCGCCGGACGCAGGACACCTGTCAGCTGCCAGCCAGCTCGCGAGTCAGACGAGCGATCATCCGCCCCTTAGGGCGGATGGCACCTATCGGCACGCCCTGGCACCGGCCAAGTGAATCGGATATGTGCGATACTATGCCCGGATGCAGGCATCCATCCGTGTTCGCCAGCCCGGCGAGCTCGGCGTCATGGTCGTTCGCGGCTTCTACC
>CAZBJQ010000011.1:5931-35141 GCA_964492235.1 uncultured Anaerolineaceae bacterium
GCGTCTGGCAAAGGTACGACAGAGGCCCGCCTGCCGCCTGGCCCCGCATGAGCCAAACCACGAGGCGAGGGCCGAGAATCACGGCCACTTGTGACAAGAAGATCTTGATGCGCAAGCCCGTCCTGCTCGCAGCCGTCCTGATTGCGATCTATGCCCTGGCCTCGAGTGACGTTGTCGACTCCGGCGATTGCGCCGGGCTGGACAACGATGCCTACGAGAGCGGGATCACAGACGCGGCCAATTACCATGTCGGGGCGCAACGCTACCTGCACCTCCTGCTCAATGGAGAGTACAAGTGCGCCGAAGACTACTATGACTGGATCCTTCGCATCCAACCGGGCCATACGGAGGCGCTGCTAGGCCGAGCATTGGCTCTCGCAGGCAGACGCCTACAAGAATCCGCCATCACAAGCCTGCAGCGTGCCGTCGAGTCCGGCCTCCCCCCATCGTTCCTGACAGTGATCCCAGAAGAACTTATGGCGGGACTACGATCGTCCCCGGACTTCCTCTCCCTCCTCCCGAACTCAGGCGCCTTGCTGGTCCATGGTCCTATGCTGGGCGATGTCACCCCGAATTCCGCACAAGTCTGGCTGAGAACCGACCGCCAGGCCGCGGTGACGGTGACCGTCTTCGATCCTGGCAATCCCAGCCTCGTACTCGCCACAGGGGCGGGGACCACTTCCGCCGCACAGGACTACACCGTCCGGGTTCCAGTCAGGGGTCTCTCACCCAATACGGAGTACGCCTACAAGATCAGCCTCGACGGCTCAGAACAGCCTGCCGTGTGGCCTCTCCGGACATTCCCTGCTCGCCTAGGTCAGACGGTGCTGCAGATTGGATTCGGAGGCTGCGCCGACTACATCCCTCCCAACGAACGGATGTGAGACACGATCGCCTCGCACGAGCTGCAGGCGTTCCTCTTCTTGGGCGACAACGTCTATATCGACGCCCCCACGGAACCGGCGATCCAGCGGTACGTCTACTACCGGCGCCAGAGCAGACCTGAGTTCAGGCGATTTGTCTCGTCCACACCCACCTACGCGGTATGGGATGATCACGACTTCGCCTGGGACAACTCAGGCGGCGGACCCGACCCCGATGCCCCCACTTGGAAGCCGGATGTGCTTGACGTCTTCAGGCAGAACTGGATCGAGCCGTCGGATGCCGCCGCACGTGAAGTACCTGGTGTGTGGTTTACCTTCTCGATCGGCGACGTGGATGTGTTCGTGCTGGACGGACGATACTATCGCTCTAACCCCTTGGAGCCTGGTGGCAGCATGTTGGGAACGGCGCAGAAGGAATGGCTGATGCGCGAACTGCGATCCTCCGCTGCGACCTTCAAGTTGATCGCCTCGCCCGTTCCATGGGCAGCATCGGCCAATCCCGAGCCTGATGCATGGGATGCCTACCCGGAAGAGCGCGAGGAGATCTTCCACTTCATCCGCGAGCAACGCATCTCGGGGGTCGTCCTGGTGTCCGCCGATCGTCACAGATCAGACATGTGGATGATCCCCCAAGATGGAAGCTACAGCCTGCCGGAGTTTGCGAGTTCGCGCCTGACGAATCACCACAAGCACGCAGAAACCGACCTGGCAGTGTTCAGCTACAACAACAAGCCAAGCTTTGGCCAGATCACATTCGACTTCACGCTGGAAGATCCGGCGATTAAGTACTCGATCTTCTCAATCGACGATGAACTGATGTTCGAATACGAGCTCCATGCGACTGACCTCCAAGCCCCGCTGGCGAAGGAGGACCACCCTTGAGGTGAACCATCGTCAACGGTACTTCAGGCTCGAGGCTCAACCGCGTTGGACGAATTCCCGCTCTGTGCAGTTCATTGACTAGATGGGTGCGACGAGCAGAAGGCCGGAGTTGGCTCTCGCGATGGAGAGGGCGGACTAGGCCACGACCAGCCACATCCCACCGTCTCCGCAACCAATCCACGCGCTGATGAGCCTCCAGGTCGCCACGATCGCTTGAGCCTCTCGCTCTGAGGCGCGCGGACTGGCTCTTGCGAGCAATTTAGGCAACCCCTCGGGTCCCGTTGGCACGCTCTGCGGATCCTCGCCTGAGGCGGCTTCGTTCTAAGCCGTGGCCGAGACTCTGCGGGATGCACAGGCCCGGGGCCGCGATATGATAGCCCGATGCAATCCTACCTCGGAGAGATCGCGGCCCTGGCCACCTCCGCCTGTTGGTCGGCCACGGCGTCCTTCTTCGCCATCGCCAGCCGCAGGATCGGAAGCAACAACGTCAACCGCCTGCGGCTCCTGACTGCGCTCATCCTGCTTCTCGCCACCCACTGGATCCTGACCGGCCGCCCGCTCCCCTGGGGCGCCGCCCCTCAGGCGTGGTTGTGGCTGTCGCTCTCCGGTCTGGTGGGTTTCGTGATCGGGGATGCCTTCCTCTTCGCTTCGTACGTGGCTGTGGGCCCCAGGCTCGGCATGCTGATGATGAGCCTGGCACCGGTCATCAGTACCATCCTTGCGGCCTGGGTTTTCGCCGAACACCTGAGTCCAGTGCAGCTGCTGGGCATTGCCATCACCATCGCCGGCGTCGGTTGGGTTCTGCTGGACGGCCGTGGTTCCAACCAGGTTGCCGAAAGTCGGCGGCACTACCTGCGGGGGATCCTGTTCGGTCTGGGAGCGGCGACAGGACAGGCAGCCGGTTTGATCCTGTCGAAGGAAGGGTTGTCGACCGGTATCACTGCCCTATCGGGTAACCTCATCCGTGTCAGCGCGGCCTGTCTTGCCATCTGGCTGATCGCCGCCCTGCAACGCCAAGTGCGAGGCACCGTCCGCGCAGCACTAGCCGATCCACGCACGCTGCCGCCAATCGCCCTGGGCAGCCTCTTCGGGCCGTTCATCGGCGTGTGGCTTTCGCTGGTGGCTATCCAGAATACGGAGATCGGCGTCGCCAGCACTTTGATGGCGCTCCCGCCCGTGTTCATGGTGCCGATTGGCCGCTACGTGTTTCACGAGACGATCGGCTGGCAATCGATCGCCGGGACGCTCGTCGCCATCGCCGGGGTCGCGCTGCTCTTCCTCGTCTAAGACGACACACCGGTCTGCCTGCCATCTGCCAGGGCGGCAGCGTCGCGGCCGCCTGCGATGCGCCCATCTCGACGACAGGCGTACGGACCGGCGTCTCGCCCCCTCTCGCCTTCAACCTTAAGGGAAGTTGGAGCTCGGGCTGCACCCTCCCCGGACCGCCAGCTATCTCCCGGGACCCCGCCGGGGGGCCGACAAATGGGGGATATAACTTGACGTCTCGTTACCCGTATGCTAGACTGCAACGCACGACACAAGAGGGAAAAGGATCGCCGGCAGGTCTAGGCCGGCCGGCACTGGGCATGAAACCAACGATGGATCGAGCACGCCGCAATTCGGCCCTGCAGCTTGTCCCCCCGGCGCAGGGTGAGATCGAGATCGAATCGGAAGAACCTCCGAGTCGCCCCATCTCCCGCCGCCCCCGCGCGCAGGTCGCACCCAGCCGACCGCTCAAGCGCGAGGTGCGCGAGGCCCTACCCACGCAAGAACAGATCCCGATTCTGCTGCCTCCGGAACTCGGCGCGCTCGAAACCGTCGAAGCGCCTCGCCGCCTCCGCCGGCGGCCGCTGCGTTTTACCGACATGAGCCAGGTCCAGGTCGTAGTCCTGCACAGCACGGCCCTCAGTCTGGATCGCGGTCGGGAAGAGGAGTTGATCGCCGACGAGGAGACGGCCGATGTCGCTCGCCACGTAGCGCAGGCGCTCGAAGGCGAGGTCGGCGCCGTTCACCTGGTGCCGGTCTGGGATGACTTGCGCCGCGCCTTGGCGCCGTATGATCCAAACACACATATCGTGTTCAACTTGGTTGAGAGCCTGGGCGGCCGCGCCTTCACCGAGCCCAACGCCATCCGCCAGATCCGGGGGCTCGGGTTCCGCTTCACCGGAGTCCCTTTCCGGGCGATGCGCTGGTCATCCAACAAACTCCGCACCAAGCAGCTGCTGGAGTCGGCCGGCATCCCGACGCCGCCCTACCAGGTCTTTCAGAATCTGCGCGACCGGAGCATTCACGTACCGCTTCCGGCGATCGTCAAGCCAATGGCCGAAGGTGGTAGCATGGGCATCACCCAGGCATCGGTCGTCACCGAGGCCGAGGCGCTGCTGGACCGGGTGGCGGAGTGCATCAGTACCTACCGGCAGCCGGCGCTGGTCGAGAGTTACGTGGCCGGTCGCGAGTTGAATGTCGCCCTGTGGGGCAACGGGCGGCCGGAACTGCTCCCGATCTCAGAAATCCTGTTCGAGTGGACCGATGACCCGCTGAAACAGATCGTCAGCTTCGACGCCAAATGGGTCGCCGATTCGATCGAATACCAGAACACACCTGGCCGCTGTCCGGCCGACCTGAGCGTCAAGGACCAGGCGGCCATCGAGCTGATTGCCAAGCAGGTGCACAAGCTTCTGGGCATCAAGGGATTCGTCCGAATCGACATGCGCCTGCGAGACGGCGTCCCATACGTTCTTGAGGTCAACTGCAATCCTGACCTATCGCCCGATGCGGGCTTCTTCCGCTCCGCGAACGCCGCCGGTCATACCTATCAGTCGATGGTTCTGCACATTCTCAAGCTGGCACTGGCAACCAGACCGTGATCACGATCCGACCTACCCAACCCGAAGACCGGGCATCCCTGCTGCGGTTGGCACTGGCTGAGCCGCTCTTCTCACCGCAAGAGGCTGCGACCGTTGCAGATCTGCTGGCAGACTACCTGGCCTATCCCGACCACAACGGGTACTACTTCCTTTCCGCGCTGGACGACGAGCGGCTGGTGGGGTTTACCTGCTACGGCCCGACGCCGCTTACCCGCGGCACGTACTCGGTGTACTGGCTGTGCGTTGCGCCCAGCGGTCGCCGCCTGGGAACCGGGCGTGGGCTGATGGCGCAGATCGAGGCTGAGGTCCGGGCGGCCGACGGCCGACTCATCGTTCTCGACACCGCCGGACGTCCAGACTACGCCCCAACCCGGGCCTTCTATGAGCACATCGGCTATGTGCGCGCGGCCACGGTCCCGGAGTACTACGCGCCCGGCGATGATCTGGTCATTTACGCCCTGGCGCTGGCGCCCATCGCCTGGATCCCAGAAGCGAAGACCAAGGTCGAACTCCTGGATCGGTCTCTAAGGCCCTAGCTCCCGGCAGGACATCCCGGCTAAGAGGACCAGATCGCAAGTTGACGAATCGGGGTCTTCCCGGATCGCTCCCAGCAGCCGGGAAGTGCAAAGTGAAGGGCTTGAGTTCCGCTCAAGCCCTTCACGCCTCGGATTCCTCTTCACGTGGGGAGACTCAGGGAGTGCCCCGGTGCGCGATTGCCTCTGGCTGCCGGCGGCTTCGGACAGACTCGCCTATGGCAGCGCCCTTTGGCTGCTTGGTCAACCCTTTTTCGCTGTCAACCACCGGACATCGCCGGCACTAGACGAACTTGATCCCCCTGGGTCAGAGCGTGGTCGGGCTTGACGATCCGGCCGTTCACCACCAGTAACAGGGCATCATCTGTGAGAGGGAGTTCCAGCTGGTCCAGGAGAGTCTGCATAGTGGCGCCCGCGGGCAGCTCAACCTCCAGCCGATCGACGATGCCCTGCGACGTCTTTCGCCGCAGCACGGTGTGCAACCGGACGCTCACACGGAATCCCACAGACCATCCAGCTCCTCATCCGGGATGTCGAACACGGTGTCATGCGGAGGCAGCTTCTCCGTGCGCATCCATTCCGGAATGCGATCATCCGCCGGCGTGAAGCCCGCCGCCCGGTTGAATTCCCTTTCCATCCGGAGCGTCGCCCGCCCCAGGTCCTGCAGAATCTGGTCTCCGCCATCCCAGCCGTAGCGGGCCTTGATTAGGTCACGGATGGCGGCCGGGGCTTTGGCAAAACCGAAACCGGCGAAGATGCACGCACCGAGGGAATCGTATCCCGCCATGTTGATCTGAATCCCACGCGACAGCTCGGCCTGGCCTTCGGGTTTGAGGTGATCGACCTTGGCCCGGATCGTCAGCCCGGCCGTATGGTCTGCACCTTGCGGGGAGGTGGCATAGGTCACGCCCGTCCCCTTGATGCCTCGCGGGTCATACGACGGCATCGCTTGTCGCTTGACAACCGGAACGCGGCGGATCCCAAAGACCTGTCCGGCGACCGCGGCCCCGCTCCCCAGGACTCGCCCCAACGGAGTGCCGTTGCGGATCTCGTCCACGAGATGCATCGCACCGACAGCATCTCCGAAGGACATCCGTCCGGCTTCGGCCGCGACCCCGAGGGCGGCCCCAATCTCGATCGAATCCAGGCCGAGGTCATCGATGGCGGCGTTCAGGCGAGCAATCTCATCCAGATCCCCGATTCCCAGGTTGGAGCCGACCAGTCCGATGGTCTCATACTCGAGCGGCGAAACGACCTTCTCGCCCTGGCTGCTGCCAAACACGTTGGAACTGCGGATCGTGCAGCCGGCCATGCAGGCATGACTGGTGTCAGAAGGCCGTCCGCGCTCGAGCAATAGGTCGCGCATCCGCTCCCCAGTAATGTTCTCGATCTCCTCGAAGTGGCCGCTGGAGAAGTTACGTGTGGGCAACGCGCCGAATCCATCGCAGACTGCAGCCAACCCTGCCGTTCCGTAGTCGCGATAGATGGCGGTCTGCGGATGTGCCATCAACTCCTGCGTGAAGTACTTCTGCGCGGCTTTGAATGCCTCCGGATCAACCAGCGGCGGCTTCTCTCCCTTGGCGGGGTCGATCACGATCGCCTTGAGCCGGCGGGCGCCCATGACTGCCCCCAGTCCACCCCGGGCATTGATACGGGAGGGTTCGTTGTCCTTGTCCAGGTTCTGGATGCCGGCCGCACTCAGGCGCATCTCGCCGCCCGGTCCAATCAGCGCCAGCCCGACCTTCTTGCCGAAGCGCTCCAGCAGGCGCTGCGCGGTCTCGTGCACCCCCAGACCCGCCAGATCGTCCGCCGGATCGATATGCCCTCCCTCGGCCGAGAGGTGGAGCAGCCACCAGCCTTCTGCAAGCACCGGTCCTTCGAGGATCAGCGCCTTAATCCCCAGGTAGGACATCTTCAGGCCGGTGGAGCCGCCGGCATTGCTTTCCTTGATGCCTCCCGTCAGCGGACTCTTGGCGCCGACGGATATCCGGTCACACGAGGAGACCATGTGGCCGACAAGCAGGCCGGACGCCCACAGCAGCTTATTGCGCGGGCCGAGAGCGTCGCACTGCGGGTCAACCTCGTCCAGCAGAACTCTGGCGATCAAACCGCGACCGCCAAGCCGCTCCCACGATCGGGGAACCGGTTCACGCTGGACGGTGCGCCCGGTAACATTGACACGCCATATCATCTCATCCACTGTCCACCCACCTCAGCCTGCACCCGACGGCACCCATTCGGGTGCGCCCCGGCTTCACCGACCCCGAGCGGGGAGCCTTGAGGCGCCTCCCGACAGGAGAACACTGCCTGGGCGGGCATTGGGGTAGAGCCCCAACACCCGCCCAGGCGAAATCCTCGACCCCAAGCTGGCATCCTGACCATAACCCTAGGCCGCCCCCGATTCAAGCGTCCACGACAGCCCGACCCGCGCCAGGGTCTTCTCGGTTGGGTTGCCGGTCTTCTCGTCCCAGCCTGCCAGTCGGTAGTAGGTATCCAACGCCTGATCGATCTCCTCGCGGGTCAGCCCGACGCCTGCCGTTGGGCCTTCTCCCGTCAGCGGCACGAAGAACTTGGCGGGCAACGCATCCGCCGATCGATCAAGGCCGAGGCGGGCATTCATGGCCCGCATCATGTTGATCTTCCGCTCACCGACAGCCATCAGCTCGTCGAGGCTGAAGTCCGTCCAGCCGGTGGCGGCCCGTACGAAGTCAACGGTCTCCTGCGGGCCGTACAGGGTCCAAGCCGGTCCCCAGACGAACTGACACAAGCAGGCGCTATCCAGGAACGAATAGAACTGCTGACCCTTGAGGGCGAACCGCACCTTCTCAGCGCCTAACGACTTCGGCGCAATCGTCCGGTCAAAGCCGAGGTCCTTGAGCCGGCCCATGTACAGATCGGCGGCGCCGTCCTCGACCATCGGATCGTGCTCGGAGGATTGGTGGTCGGCGCCGAACGGATTGACGGCGTAGATCAATCCCAGGGATCGCTTGGAATGCGGCATGTGGGCCGGGGCTTCTGCGCCCTTGACGGTGATCAGGAATTCTCCGCCTTTTCCCAGAAGCTCGGCCGCCTTGCGCGATCCGTTGGCCAGGATGTCTCCGATGCCCTCTCGGCGGGCGAGCATCTCGGTCAGGCGAACCATGGCGGCGGCATCCCCGAACGGCGCAGCAAAGCCAATCTCCTTCTCGGATAGCACACCCCGGGTGAAGCACTCCATCGTCCAGGCGACGGTGGCGCCTGTCCCGATCGTGTCCAGCCCGTGCGCGTTGCACAGCTGGTTGGCCAGAGCGATGGCGTTCAGGTCGTTGACCCCACAGTATGAGCCGAAGGTGGCGATCGTCTCGTATTCGGGACCGCCGAAGCGCTTGTCCACGGATCTGTTCGAGAACTCGGTCTCTACCACCCGTTTGCAGCGTACGGTGCAGGCATAGCAGGTGTCGTTGTCCTTCAGGATCGTGTCGGCCATGTTCTCGCCGGATATCATCTCGAAGTCGGCGAACTGGCCGTCGTTGTAGTTGAATGTCGGCAGGCTGCCGATCGAGTGCTGGAAGACGACAACGCTGGCGGTGCCGTAGTCCCGCAGGCCCAGCACATCGGCGTTCTTGGGAACCTCAGCCGCCCCCCACTTGGCCATCTCATTCAACCGCGAAGCGGCCGCCCAGGGCAGCTTCTTGCTTGTCCCCCGCACGACGACCGCCTTGAGGTTCTTTGACCCCATGACGGCACCCAGGCCAGTCCGGCCATTGGCGCGGTTGTCCATGTTCATGATCGCCGCCAGACGCACCAACTTCTCGCCGGCGGGGCCGCACTGTGCGACCTCGATCTTCTCATCCTTGAGTTCGCTCTTGAGCAGGTCGGTTACTTCGGCCGTCGTCTTTCCCCACAGGTGACTCGCCGGGCGGAGCTCGGCCTCGCCGTTATGCAACCAGAGGTAGACCGGTTTCGCTGCCTTTCCCGTGAACACGATCCCGTCGAAACCCGCAAAGCGCATCTCCGCCGGGAAGAAGCCGCCGCACTGGCTGTCGCCGATCCCGTCCGTGAGGGGTGACAGAGCGTTGGCGGTCATCCGGCTCTGGCCCGAGATCGGCGCCCCCGTCAGCACGCTGACCATCATCGTCAGCACGTTATCGGGGCCCAGCGGGTCCACTGGTCCGGGCAATGCCCGCAGGATGTAGTACATGCCCATCGCCGAGCCGCCCAGATACTTGCGGTAGAAGGCGTCGGCCGGATGCTCAACCTCGAGCAATCCCCGAGTCAGGTCAACGTGCAGGATACGCCTGGAAAAACCCTCTGCCATCTCACGTCCTCCTCAGCCTATCGGTTCGACCCGACATCTACCAATGCCTTTTCGACCGCAGACACGAAGACTCCCAGCGCCTGGGCGATCTGGTCGGGGGTGACAATCAAGGGCGGGACGAAGCGAATTGCCTGGTCGTACGTGCCGCACGTCAAGAGCAGCAGGTTCTGCTCGTAGGCGCGGCGCGCGGTCGCCTTGGCCAGGTCGGTCCAGGGTTCGCCCTTGGGGGTGGTGAATTCGGCGGCCACCATCAGCCCAATGCCACGCACGTCCCCGATGGCGGGTCGCGAGGTTTGCAGCTCCCGCAGTCCATCAAGGAGCACAGCCCCCATCGCCGCTGCGTTTTCGATCATCTTCTCCTGACGCATGGCCTGGATGGTGGCGACGGCGGCAGCACAGGCAACGGCATTCCCACCGAACGTGCCACCGTGCGACCCGGGGATCCACTTGTCCATCAAGGAACGCCGGGCCGCCAGGCATGCCAGCGGAAGCCCGGAGGCAATTCCCTTGGCCATCACCAGGATGTCGGGGATGACACCGGTGTGCTCGATGGCGAACCAGCGGCCGGTTCGCCCGAAACCGCATTGCACTTCGTCGGCGATGAGTAGGATACCGTGCTCATCGCACAGTTCCCGCAGCGCCGGCAGGAAGCCTACAGGCGGCACCACATAGCCCCCCTCGCCCAGAACCGGCTCGATCAAGACCGCCGCCGTCTCCTCGGGCGCCGTCTGCGACTTGAGGAGCAGCTTCAGCTCCTTCAAGCAGAAGGCCAGCACAGTCGACTCGTCCCAGCCATAACGATAGGCGTACGGATACGGAGCGACAAAGATGCCCCCGGACAGCGGCCCGTAACCGGCGCGGTAGATCGTCTTCGACGTGGTCATCGCCATGGTGGCATTGGTCCGGCCATGGAAGGATCCCTGGAAGACGATGATGTTCGGGCGGCGCGTGGCATGCCGGGCTAACTTGACCGCCCCTTCGATCACCTCCGCGCCGGAATTGGTGAAGAAGAAGGTGTCCAGCGGGGAGGGAACGATGGTAAGGAGTAGCTCGGCCAGCCGCAGCATCGGCTGATGGATCACGATATTCGCCTGGCCATGCAGTAGCAGGCCCGCCTGCTCCTGGATCGCCTTGACCACTAACGGATGAGAGTGGCCGGTGTTCGTGACTCCAATCCCGCTGGTGAAATCCAGATAGCGCCGCCCATCGGTGTCAATGAGGAAGGCGCCTTCGCCTCGTTCCACCTTGAGCGTCCAGTTGCGGCTCCAGACTGGCGACAGATGGGTTGTTGCGTCCTCCTCCATCGTCACATCACTCCTTGATGACCTTCACAACATTGGCTGTTCCCGGATGGCCTGCGGGACGTCGAGAGATGCCCCGCGCCCTCCGCGCCCGCTATCGGCGCGGTTCTTCCGGGACCCTTGCATTGCGCGAAGGTAGAACCATGGTAGCACGTCCTGCCGCGTCCTCCTGAGGAGCAACGGCATTGTTCCTCCCAATCATCGATCCACTCCCCCGCCTCCAGCGGCCTCTGCTCCCATCAAGCTCGGCCTCCGGCGCCCTACATCTGTTCAGCGATCTCCCGAGCTGCTTGCTGAACAATCCAATCCAGTTCCGCCATCACGCCTTCGGGCGATAAGTCGAGAAGGGGGCCGTCGAGAATCCCCCTCACCCTTGCCCGCGCCGCGGAACAGACCGATGGTCTTCCGGCATCGAGCCACGCCCGAAACGGCCGGCGGTCTCCTGCTGCCGACAGGGTTTGGCCAGCTCGGGATGCAGCACGGCCACGGCGGCTTTCATGGCTTCCCCTGCCGGCACCAGGTCCGGCAGGAAGGCTTCGCCGCAACCAAAGGAATCTCCGACTTGCCTGACACCGACCCCAAAGCTCTTGTTGATGCCATCCAGCGGTTCAATCCCCTCAGCCAGGGCCCGTTTGGCTAGTGCTCCCGCCGCTTGCGGTTCGCCTCCTGGGATGCTGCACGCCATCTCCGGAAGCTGTCTTCGGCCCTATTGCCTCCTGCGTGCGCTTCCGAGCCTGCCGGCCGGCAGAAGTCTCTTAGCCCAATTCCCGGGCGCGGACCCTCGTTCGACCGGCTAGCGGGCGGCCGGGGCAACTACAGGCTCCTCACCACCTCGGCCAGCAATGTCAGCGTCTCGTCCACATCCTTGTCGGAGTGCGCCTCACAAACAAACCACGGCTCCTTGCCGTCGATCTCGTATTCGATCCCCCGGGCACGCATGGCGGCGTGGATCTTCGCGTACATCCCCATATCCGCCGATTCGAGATCCCGGTACTCACGCGGCGGCTTCTCGAGTCCGAGGACAAAGGAGAACATCGCCGGCAGTCCGGTCATCGCATGCCGAATCCCCTTTTCAGAAAGGATGAGGTGAATGCCCTGCATCAGCCGCTTCCCGCTGGCCTCCACGGTTTTCAAGGCGCGGGTGCTTTGCAGGATCTCCAGTGTGGCCAGCGCCGCCGCCACGCCGGGGACATTGCTGCAGTAGGTGCCACCATGCGCCATGCGTCCCGGTTCGATCACGCTCATCACCGCCCGCGAACCGCCAACCGCCGCCAACGGATAGCCGTTCGCCAGCGACTTGGCGTAGGTCATCAGATCACCCTTGACCTTGAAGAACTCCGCGGCCCCCCCACGTGCAATCCGGAAGCCCGTCTTGACCTCATCCACGATCATCACGATGCCGTGCTCGTCGCAGAGGCGGCGGATGTGATGCAGCCAGCCCGGGGCCGGCATGATCGTGGTCATATTTGCGGCGATCGGCTCGACGATAATAGCCGCAATCTCGCCGAAGCGAGAACGCACTGTCGCCTCCAGCATTTCGAAGTCGTTGAAGGGAAGGAGGATCAGCAGGTCACGCAGGCATGCGGGCATGCCGGAGCTGTTGGCGACAGGCGTTGGGCTGCGGCGAGAGCCGAGTGCCCCATAGGCGGTGTAGGCAGTGGACCACAGAGCGTAGTCATAGAACCCATGATAGGTCCCCTCGAACTTGACGATCTTCTCCCGGTTGGTGTGCGCCCGTGCAATGCGCAGGGCGTGCATCGTAGCCTCGGTGCCCGAGTTGACGAAGCGTACCATCTCCACCCCGGGGCACATACGGACCATCTTCTCCGCTAGCTCCACCTCCAAGATGTGGGTGTGAGCGAACAGAGTCCCCTTGTCGATCGCCTCATGGACCCGCGCGTTGACACGCGAATCAGCATGCCCCAGGATGATCGGGCCGAACGCCAGGCGGTAGTCGATGTAGCGGCTCCCGTCTACGTCCCAGACATACGCCCCCTGGGCACGCGAGATCACCGGCGTCTCTTCTCCCCAATAGCGGAAATTGGAGCTGACGCCCCATGGCATCACCTTCTGGGCGCGGCGGAACATGGCTTGCGTCTGGGTGGTTTGCGTCCGCGGCCTTGACATGGTTCCCCTCCTGAAGCGGCTAGCCGACGGTCTCGCTACGAATCGCCCGTTCAATGATGCCCAGTCCCTCAAGCAACTCGTCGTGCGTGATGCACAGCGGTGGACAGACGAACACCATGTTCTTGCTGACAAACGTCGACAGGCCAGCCTGCAGCAGCCTGGACTTGATTCGGTTCATCGTGGCCGCCTCGAGCGGGGCACGACTAGCGCGATCGGCCACAAGCTCCAGGACCGAGAACAGCCCGATCGATCGCACATCCCCGACCGCCGGCAGCTGAGACATGATCCGCCGCAGCGCGTCAGCTAGCACGTGGCCCATCTTCCGGCTGTTCTCGATCAGCCCGTCTTCTGTGTAAACCTCGAGCGTGGCAATGCCGGCGGCGCACGACATGGGGTGGCCGTAGTAGGTCAAGCCCATGTAGAGCGTGCGGTCATCGAAGTGCCGGGCGATGGCCTCCGAGACGACGACGCCGCCCAGCGGCAGATAGCCCGAAGTCACACCCTTGGCGATGGTCATGATGTCCGGCACGACATCCCAGTGGTCGACGGCAAACCACTTGCCGGTTCGGCCGAAGCCGCTCATCACCTCGTCCGAAATCAGCAGGACTCCATACTTGCGGGTGATCTCCCGCAGGCGCGGCCAGTAGTCATCCGGCGGAACCAGGATTCCGTTCGAGCCAGTGACGCCTTCCATGATCAGGGCAGCCACCGTATCCGGGCCTTCGTACTGAATCATTTGCTCGATATGGGTGATGCATTCCCGATGGCAGATCTGCGGTGTGTAGCCGAAGACACAACGGTAACAGTACGGATCGAAACAATGCACTACACCCGGGATGCCGGGCTCAACGGGGGGCCGGCGGTAGTCGCCGCTCAGCGTGATGGCGCCGTACGTCGCCCCATGGTAGGAGACATAGCGCGCCAGGATCTTGTGCCGACCTGTGTACAGCCGGGCGAACTTGACGGCATTCTCATTGGCCTCGGCGCCCCCCAGGGTGAAGAACACCTTGTTCAGATCACCCGGGGTGATCTCGGCGATGCGTTTGGCCAGCAGCGCTTTCGGCTGGTGGGCGGCACCCGGATGGGCGGCGCACAGCTTCGCCGCCTGGGCCTGGATGGCGGCCACGACCTTCGGATGCTGGTAGCCGATATTCAGGTTCATCAACTGGGACGAGAAGTCCAGATAGCGCTTGCCGTTCGCGTCCCAGAAGGTGATGCCCTCCCCTCCGACCACAGGGATCGGTTCCACGTCGTTCTGCACCGACCACGAGAAGAAGGCGTACTGCTTGTTGAGGCGGACGATCTCCTCAGCGCTCATCTTGGGGTGCTCTGCCGATTCGGGCACGGAAACCTCCCTGACGAAAGCCCGGTGTGCGCTGGATCTGCGCCGGCCGGGTAGAGCGGACTCGCTGCGTCCACCAACCGATGTCTTGTGCTTGTCCCGAGCATGCCCTCCGGGCGGCAGGCATCTGGCCAGCTGAGGCTGGCCGCCGCTGGCCTACAGGGACCTGTCGACTTCCACCAGCGTGTCGGCAAGCCTCCCCAGGACTTCGTCGATCAGATCGTAGCCGATCACCAGCGGCGGTTCGATCCGCACGCTGTGGGCGCTGGTCAGTGTCCCGGCAACCAGCACGCCGCGCCTGAACAGCCCGGCGGCGACCCTGTAGCCGACTTCGGGGTCACGGAAGTGCATTCCGATCAGCAGCCCCTTGCCGGTGATGCCGTTGTGGCCATAGTCCGAGTCATAGATCCGGGGGTATCTGCCCGCCAATTCCTCGAGCCGGGGGAGAATGTACTCGCCCTTGGCGGCTGCCTGCTCCCACAACCGATCGCGCAGCAGGACATGGATCGATGCAATGGCCGCACTACATGCCAGGGGATTCCCGCCCGTCGTCGTGGTGTGGATGAAGGGGTTAGGATGCATCATCACCTGCCAGATTTCCTCCGTCGAACAGAAGGCACTGACAGGCATCACTCCGCCACCGAGCGCCTTGGCGACGGCCACGATGTCCGGCACCACATCCCAGTGATCCAGCCCCCACAGCTTTCCCGTCCGCCCCATTCCAGTCTGAACTTCATCGGCAATCAGCAGCACCCCGTACTGGCGGGTGGCCTGCCGCAGCCTCGGCCAGAAGTCGTCAGGCGGGACGATTGCGCCCGCCTCGCCCTGGATCGGCTCCATCAGCACGGCGGCGATGTCGATCCCGACTTGCTGGCAGATGTCCAGCTGGCGCTCGACGGCGTCAGCATCACCGAAGGGGACATGATAGATAGGGCCGCCGTAGAGGGTTCCGGGCGGGGATCGGTAGTCGGCTTTGCCCATCATGCTCAAAGAGCCCATCGTCTTTCCATGGAAGGCCTTGACCGCCACGATGAAGCCGTTCTTCCTGGTGTACATCTTGGCCAGCTTGATGGCGCCTTCGATGGCTTCCGTCCCGCTGGCGCAGAAGAAGCTGTAGCGGATATCACCCGGCGTGATCTGCGCCATCAGCCGGGCCAGAACGCCACGCAACGGATCGATCAGCTCCTGGCTCGGCATCGGCGTGCGCAGTGTGAGTTGAGCTTTGACAGCGTCGACGACATCGGGATGCGACCATCCATGGACGAGGAGACCGTAGCCGCCCAGGCAGTCGATATACTCCCTTCCCAGCACATCCTTGAAGATGGCGCCGGAGCCCGTCCACTCGGTCGCCGCCCAATCGCCGGCTTCGGTGACCGACTTGCGGTACTCCAGCCAGCCAGCGTTGAAGTACTCGGCGAAGTTGAACTTGGACTCCTCGATGATCTGCTTGCCTTCGCCTTCGGTCAGGTTCGGCTTGTGGAGAATGTCGATCCAACGCCTCGAGTACTGCAAGGCCTCATCCAGGGATTGGGTCATGGGCGTCTCCCACCTGGCGGTCGCTTGCAGACCGCAAGGGCAGCCACCAATCGACGAGCTCGTTGTACCAGCGCTTGCTGGTGCCAACCTTGGCTCGTTTCTCCCAGCGCCCGCTCTTGGGCGCAGTTTCCACTACGTTCAGAATGGCGTCGGCGGGGCGGCCGAATGCCTCAGGCCATCTCCTTCATGCCCATCGGGAAGTCGTACTTCGGCATCCGCTCCACGAAGGGATCTGGATCGAACGCCTCCGGGCCCAACACGCCCTTCCCCGACCAGATGCCGCTCTCCAGCAGCTCCATGGCGATGACCGGATTGACTGCCGTCTGCCAGACCACCGCCTGGACGCCGTACTTCTTCATGCAGGTTTCGTTGTCGGCCACTTGGTACAGGTAGACCTGGCGCGGCATGCCATCCTTCCTGCCCTTGACCCAAGTGCCGGCACAGGTCTTGCCGAACATCCTGTCGCCCAGGTGAGCTGGATCGGGCAGGCAGGCCGCCACCACATCGCGCGGCGCGACCTTGACGCCCCCTACATTGATCGGGTTCTTGTTGTCCAGGCCGAGCATCTTGATCGTCTTGAGCACGCGGATGAAGTCATCTCCCAGTCCGTACTTGAAGGTCACCCGCTGGCACTTGATCCAGCGGGGCACCAACAGGACTTCCTCGTGCTCGACATTGACGCAACCCTGCTGGCCGATACCCTCCGGGAATTCGAAGGTCTCCAACTCGGAGAAGGGCTCGGTGGTGTACCAGCCGCGAGCCTTCTCCCAGATGACGGGCGGGTTAAGGCACTCCTCGATCGTCGTCCAGATCGAGAAGTTGGGGGCGAACTCGTAACCCCGCACTTCCAGGTTGGCGCCGTCGCGGACGTTGATCTCATCGATCTCGTTGAACAGATGTTTCTCGGCGTACTTGGCGAACACATCTGCCATCCCCGGCTCTACTCCCATGCCCAGGAATGCCAGCAGGCCTTTCTTTTCCCACTTCTCAGCCCGCTCGAACTGGTAGTCCCCGAGCTTGACGCCGCACTTGTGGAACGGATCTTTCGGATGCGGTGTCGACAGGGTCATGGCCATGTCCATGTACGTGCAGCCGTACTGGTAGGCGGCGTCGAAGATCTTCTCGTTAAACAGCGGTTCGACGGCGTTCATGATCAGATCGACCTTGTGCTTCTTGGCCAGCGCGACGATCTGAGCCTTGTTGCCGGCATTAATCGCTTCGATCGGAAACTTCCTCGGGTCGCGCAGCTTGGCCCGCACTTCTCGGCATCTTTTCAGGTTGATGTCCGTCAGGACCATGCGTTGAAGCCAGGGTGTGTTCTGCGCCACAACGGCGATGGACTCGCCGACCCCTCCAGTCCCCACAAGCAGGACTCTCATCTTCCACCTCCAGTGGACACCCTCCACTCGGCGCTCAGGCCCCAGGGGGCGCAGGCGCCAGCCCTCGAGTCGGTTCCTTCAGCCTAGGCGTCCGCGCCTTCCGGATGGAATGGATCCACGTCCGGAATTCCGGGCTTGAGGTAACGGCGAAACGGGAAGTACACCAACGCCCCTAGCGCCATGGCGGCCAAAGCCAGCCAGAGCGAGCTCAACCCCTCTTCCTGAACCTGGCTGTAGATCGCCAGCAGGATGATCGCTGTCGGACCCAGCGTCACCAGAACCATCCCGATCCATCCACCGGGCACCTTCTGCCGCGGCAGGTCGGGCCGCGTGATGCGCAGCTTCCACATCGCCCCGAATTCCGCCAGGATCACCAGCGTCTGCAGGAACACATCGACGACCACCAGGAATGCAAAAGCCTGCAGGGAGAAGAGCGTGAAGGCGAAGCCGCAAAGCAAGATGGCCACCCAGGGAGTTCCATAGCGCGGGTGGACGCGCACCAGCCACTTGGGCATCATCCCATCTTCGGCCAGGGCGAAGGGGATGCGCGAGCCGCCCAAGCTGTTGCCGATGAACAAGCCGATCATGGACAACACGGCGGCGATGGTCAGGAAACCGCCCATCACTCGCGGCAAGGGGCTGTCCTCGCCGGTCAGCGTGGCGGCGATGGCATGGCCGATGTCTGGGAATTCCCAGCCGACGGCGCTGGACGGATCCACGCCCCACGACTCGTACTGCTCTGTGGCGACACCGTACTCCTCGAGGACCGGGCCGATGCCCTCCCCGTCGGCGTACTCCTCGATCCCCCAGGCCTGATACCGGCCGTCCGCGCCTCCGCCCCCGTACAGCCCGGCAACCGCCGGGAGGGCGTAGGTAGCGACGGCGGCGATCAGGACCAGCGCCATCGCTCGCGGATAGGTCTTGCGCGGGTTGACGATCTCATCCCCGGCTGCGGCCGGCAGCTCCCAGCCCATGTAGTTCCACATGACGACGAACAGCCCAACGCTCAGGGCCCCGCCCACGGTCTCGCCCTCCGGCAGGAAAGGAAGCGACAGGGTGGCGCCACTCCGGATCCAGGCGTAGATACCGAGAATAGTCATCACGACCAGGGGCGCCATCACGAACACTCCCAGCCAGCTCGCCGTCAGACCGGCGAGGCGGGCGCCGCGCACCTGGAGGGCCGTCATGGTCCAGATGATGATTGCCGCGACCAGGAACGACATGAACCCACCGCTCAACTCGATGCCACCCACGGTGAGGCCATTACGGACCTGGGGGATGAAGTAGCCAACATAGTAGGCCGCCAGCACCGGGTAGATCGACACGTCGACGAATGACATGATCCAATTCATCCAACCGGCCATGAACCCGGAAAAGGGGCCGAAGGCCTGCTTCACCCAGTGGTAATAACCACCTTCGGCCGGCATCATGGAGTTGAGCTCGCGGACCATGAGCATGTTCGGCAAGCTGAAAACGATCGGCGTGATCACAATGAGCAGGAGTGCCAAACCCGGCCCAGACCAACCGATCAGCGGCTCGATCCCAAACGATCCCCCGGACACTGTGAAGTAGATCAAGCCGAATAAGGGGAGCAGGGTCAGCTCCCGCCGAAGTCGCTTCCTTTCCTGACTGATTTCAACGACCGCGGACGGATCAGGCTTTGCGGGCATCGGTTCCTCCTAATAGATCGGGCGATACTGCCCCGAAGGGGCCCACGGAATGGCAGCGGTTCCGGACCTTCCTGGATGGCGTTTCACCTCCTCCTTCGCAAGCGGCTCGCGCCAACCCGGAGATCCGGCCCGACGTGCGGTTTGCGTTGGGTAGCGCGTGCGGCGGCCGGCGCCGAAAGGCTAACGGCCGCTGGGTGCTGCCTGGGAGGACTTGCGCCGACGCGGCCGTAGCGGATGGGACCCGTCGCTGTAAGATCCTTCTGGGACGCGCCACTGATAGACGTCTTTCAGGATCACGGGAACGACGACGGTCGTCGTCTTTCGCACGGCAGGCAGACGGCCGATCACATCGGTGACAAAGGCGTAGACCTCGGCGTTGTCGCGTCCAACCACCTGGACGCTGACATCGCTCTCCCCCATAGAGCAACCGACGTAGGTCACGCACTCATAGGTGGCCAGCTGTTGGGCGACCGGCTGAATGCTCCCCGGCTCGACCTGAATGAAAACATCCGCCACCACGGTGAAGCCCAGGCGCGACGGGATCGGCATGGCGATCACCCTGATCAGCCCGTGGTCGAGCAAGCGCCGCAGCCGGTAGCGGGCCGTGCGCTCCGACACGCCGAGAGCGCGCGCCAAGGTCGCAGACGACATCCGGCCGTCTTGCATCAGTTGGTCGATCAGTTGTACGTCGAGGGCATCCAGCGATGTCGGCATCTGGGGAGCCGAGTGCCGGCTGTCTTCAATCTAGCGGGGAATCTGGTCGGAGTCAATCAACAGAATCGACTTCAATCGTGTTTTGCTACCCAGATAGCAGATTGTGTGTAGTTTTCGGCAGCATGGGCCACTCCCCCTCGACCTTGGCCCTCATTCGCCGCCTGACTGGTCTCAATCTTGGGTCCACAGAAACCCGGATCCGACTCATTCCATCCGAATTCGTTGTTCGAGGTCTCAGCTGAACGCGGGTCCGGCGACCCGGCGTGATATCCTTCGTCCAGGCGCCCGCCTGCCCGGAGGCGCCGGTCCGGGTTTTGCCCGCCACCGCTTTGCACGACCCGACGCCGTCGGATCACGCCACGCAGGGACGGTGAAGCTCAGGCAGGAGCAGTCAGCCGGCGGGCAGGCTAGGACGGTGGAGCGCTGCTCCCACACAAGGCCATGCGGTTGTTCGACCATTTCGATTTCCTGGCACCCTGGTACGACCGCTTCATCTCCAGCCCTCCGGACGACCTGATGGTGTCAATGGTTGGAGGAGGGCACGCCCGGCTATTGGACGTCGGCTGCGGCACAGGCCGTGTCAGCCGGCGGCTCGAGGCGAGCGCCCGCCGGATCGTCCTGGCGGATCCGTCCCTCAAGATGCTCCGGCACGCCAGGCAAGGCCACCGATTCGGTCGGGTGGGCGCCACGGCTGAACATCTCCCTTTCCCCGAAGGTTGCTTTGACTGCGTGCTGATGGTCGACGCTCTGCATCACGTCCGACATCAAGGTCAGTCGTTGGAGCAGATGTGGCGCTTGGTCTCGCCGGGGGGGCGGCTGCTCGTGGAAGAGCCCGACATCCGTCGCTTCGCTGTGAAGATGATCGCCCTGGGGGAGAAGCTGGCGTTCATGCACAGCCATTTCCTGACGGGCGAGCAGGTGGCCGGCCGGCTGCGGGACCTGGGCGCGCAACCGCGCATCGAGCGCAAGGATCACACCGTGTGGGTGATCGCCGACAAGCCACGCCTGTAGGTCTGCCCCCGCGTTCGTCCGGCGGCCAGCGAAGGATGGCCGCCGGACGCTGCTACCCGCTCAATCCCAGCCCAGGCCGCCGCACCAGTAGGGCTCGCCGTCCAAGTCGACGACCAGCGGCCCGCCTTGCCACGTGCTGCCGGGTGCCGGCTGGACGACGTACGGCTCGAGCTCGACCTCGACCGTGTTCAGTGCATCCAGGGCGCGCAGGCGGGAGAGGTGTGCCGACGGCCAGAACCCTGCCGCCTGCCACCGCAGCAGCACCGTCCGTCGGCAGGACAGGTCAGCCAGGATCTGTTCCTTCGCTTCTAGCGGGGCGAGGGCACTCAACTCGACCAGCCCGGGTACGGCATCGTCGGAGAGGCCGAGCAGGTAGGCCGTATCGAGATCTTGTGTCTGTGAATAGCGCTGGGTATTCTTCTCTACGATGAAGGCATCGACATCGAGCGCCGCCAGGCTCAGCGCAAAGCCCGCGGCACCGAGCACAGCCGCCGGCGCGAAACGGCGAAGCCTGGCAGCGAGCAGCAGAACAATGAACACCACTAGGGCTATGCCGATCCATACGATGGCGATATGCGTGTAGGTGCGCAGCCTCGTGAATCCGTAGGCGGCCTCGTATAGGACCAGGCGCTTGTAGGCCGAGGCCAGCACGACCCCAAGGAACAACACCTGCAAGGCCGACAGCAGGTTGAATCCCCTTGTCTGCGCCCGCCCCTCCCGCCGGCTAACCTGTGCTAGCACATAGATCAGACCCAGGCTGAGGGCGGCCGCCCACACCAGCTCGCCAAACCCCCGGCGGGCGTACTCGGCGTAGGTGTAACCGGCCGCATGAATGTTGGACTGACCGCCGAAGAGATAGGCGAACTGGATGGCGACAAACGCGGCAAACACCAGGTCCATCAGGAACAGCACAATCGCAGTCTCGGTGAAGCCCAGAAACGGAGACACCAGAGGCCGGTCCTCGCCGATCCTTCTCCGCGCAGTGGTTCCTTGAATGCCAACTGCCAGTGCGCCCAGGCAGACCAGGCCGACGATGACCACAACGAAACCTCTGGAGACCAGGTCTGCCAGCCGGTCCAGGTCCAGCCACGCCAGCGCCTCCTGCACGTAGTCCGAGAAGACAACATCGGCCGAAGCCAGCAGCGCAATGAAAACGGCCAGGATGGGGATGGCTAGCAGGACGCCCCGCAGACCGGCGAAGAGCGGCTTGCGCCACCCGTCCTCCCGCACGCTCTTGTGCCAGGCGTCCCCCAGGACCGGCCACGGCCTGACCAGCATCAGCAGCGGCGTGCCAAAGGCGCTGCGGGCAAAGTCAATCCACCCGAAGCGGAGAAGGTCCCCTGGAATCAGAGTGTCGACCCACAGAGTGATGGCGAGCAGCGTGAGCACCACGCACAGGAAGACGGTCATCGGCTCGAGCCGGAAGGGGAAAATCAGTGCCATTGCCAGGATGGCCAGGACCCAGGCCGTTCCCTGCCGGCTACGCCTGGCCCGCTCCATCCTGGCGACCACGAGCAGGCCGACCAGACACAGCACGACCCAGATCGGCAAAGAGATCCCAGGCGCATGCCCATCGAGCAGCAGCTCGAACGCCAGACCCAAGATCAGGCCGATCGCTGCCGCCCAGCGGGCCTGTCGGACACGGCTTGACGACGCAGGGGATGTTGCTGGTCCCGAAGTCTGCATTCAGGCCTCCTGATTCCAGATCCCTGTCGCCTCCGGCCGACCGGTCCGGACAGGGGATAGCTCGCTCAAGGCTACCCCAGGCAGGGCTGTCAAAGGCGCGCCGGAACGTCGCAGATTCAATCAAAGCCTATCACGGTCGGAGAGCTCCATCGACTCCGAGCAGGCTCAGTCACATGTGGCACGGCGACCTGTCACTGCAGCTTCCGCTCTGCCTGGCAGTCCCCGACACTCCGCCCTACAGCCCTTAAACCATTCAGTCTCTGGACACAAGCGCAGGCCGCATGGTAACATCCGCCCGGAGAGCAGACGTGCCCAAGAAAGCTTCGCCACCCAAGACCGCCCGTGGACGGCGCCGGGTTCGCACCCAGAGCATCCTGTTCACGGCGCTTGGGCTGATCATCGTCGCCTCTTTCGTGCTCAGCATGCTTCAGTAGCGGCGCGGAGCACTCGTGTGCTCCGGCACTGGCGACATTCCCTTAGTTCAAGATCGACACGGGCTTCCGGTGTCTGGTGAAGCAGCTGCTGTTTCGTGCAGGAAGGTCCGTTTGTTCTGGCAGGGGAGACATCTCCCCTGCTCCGCACGCGGCAACTTCCCTTGGGAGGGCGCGACCCTTCCGCACCTCGCCAGGATCCTGATCGGCAATCGCGCCCGCCGCCCCGGCACGATAGGACCAGAGTACCAACAAGGAGGCACCAACATGACCGTCGAACGGAAAGGCGTAATCAGTTTCAAGGATCGGGACCAGACGGTGGTGGGTCCCGACCTCAAGCCTGGCGACAAGGCGCCGGATTTCACGGCCACCACGCTCGAGTGGAAGGATAGCCGCCCCTTGCAGGAGACTCGCGGCAAGGTCCGCATTCTGGCGGCCGTTCTCTCCCTGGAGACGTCCGTCTGCGACCGTGAAACCCGGTTGTTTAACCAGGAGGCGTCGGCACTGGGCCCTGACATCTTCACGTTCGTCCTGAGCGCCGACCTGCCCTACACCCAGGAGCGGTGGTGCGGCGCCGCTGGCATCGATCGGGTAACCACCCTGTCCGACCACCGGCAGGCGGACTTCGGTACCAAGTACGGCTGCCTGCTCAAGGAAGCCCGGGTTCTACGGCGGGCGGTCTTCGTCGTCGGCAGGGACGATAAGCTGGTCTACGCCGACTACATGCCAGCCCTCGGGGTTGAGCCCAACTACGAGGCCGTTCTGGCGGCTGCTCGCCAAGCGCTCTGACCCGCGCGGTGTAGATCTTGCATCCCATGGTACAGATATCCTGTGCCTTTGAAAGCCTCTCGTAAGGTGCAGGTGGAACAACCTGTGCTATTGTTCGGGTGCATCAAAGGCAGCAACGCAGATCATCTTGCGCCTGAGAGACTAAACCCAAACTGAAAGGTGGTGATAGGCAATGTTGTTCGCACCGAAGGAGAAGGGCCAGGGTCTTGTTGAGTACGCGCTTATCCTCGTTCTGGTCGCAGTGGTCGTGATCGTCATTCTGGCGCTGCTCGGACCGGCCATCGGCAACGTGTTCAGCAATATCGTCAGCAACATCTAGTCCAACGCGTCCGTCCGGGAGGGCACCGTGCCCTCCCCTAGCAGAAAGCCCCGCGCAGGCGGGGCTTCTTCTTCATGGACACATGCTGTTCACAGGGAGGGCTCAGCGCGGGAATCTGGACAGGACCTTCGCCGCGCCAGGGACAGGCGCCCGCTGGCCGATTTTCAGCGACCCGGGGGAGAGGTCGGGCTCCTTGGCCGCGCTCTGGAAGATGCCCAGCGGTGCGCCTTCGACGGCGTATTTCCTCTCTACATAGGCCTGGCCGGTGAGGTACCCGTCGGAGTCCACGGCGCAAGACGTGACGACCCCGATGACCTTGCCCTTCCGGTCAACGACCGGATCGTGCAGGTGGGCCATGCGCACGCCCTTGTCGTCGAAACGGAAGCGCACCACTTCAGCCGTGCGCTCGGCTTCCTGCGCCAGAAACGCGCCCCGCCCGATGAACCAGGGCTTGTGAGGCTTGACGTACGAACCGAACCCGGCGTGGCCGACACCCAGGTCGAGCTCGCCTCCCATTTCGTGGCCGTAGAGAGGGAGACCGGCCTCGGTGCGCAAGGAATCGCGCGCCCCGAGCCCGACGGGTTTCATCCCCATGGGTGTCCCGGCCTGCATCAGCTTCTTCCACAGAAGCTGGGTGTGCTCAGGATGTACGAACAGTTCGAAGGCCACCCGCTCGCCGGTGTAACCCGTGCGGCTGACAATCAGATCGATACCGCCGAAGACGCCGTGCGTTACGCCCGCCCACGGCAGGGCGAGGAGACGGCGGGCGGTGGCATCATCGCAGCCGAGGGCCAGCAAGATGTCGCGGCTGAGCGGCCCCTGCAGAGCGATGTCGACCCGCATCCGGCTCCCCTCACCCGGATCACGCAAGTTGCGCAGCGTGCAGCCGGTGCCGAACGCAAGCGCCGAAGGGCGGTCCGCATCGACCATGACCTTGCCGGCTCGGATCGCACTTAGCCAGGCCCAGTCCTTGTCATCATTGGCGGCGTTGACCACGACCAGGAATGCCAGTTCACCGATGCGGTAGACCATGGTGTCGTCGATCACATGCCCGCCTGGGTCGATGAACTGCGTGTACAAGGACTCGCCCACCGCCAGCGAGGCAACATCATTCCCGACGGCGCTGTCCAAGAAGGTGCAGGCTTGTGGCCCATCGACTTGATACACGCCCATGTGGCTGACGTCGAACAGCCCGGCCGCCCTGCGTGTCGCCAAGTGCTCCTCGACCACCGACGAATACCAGACCGGCATCTCCCATCCGGCGAAGTCGACCATCTTGGCCCCGAGGTCCTTGTGGATGCTGTACAAGGCCGTTCGGCGTGGTATGGCCTGCGGCGGGTCGGTCCACTGGAACATGGGCAAGGCCTGGCCGCGGCTGGCCGGGGCTCCGACGAACCAGGCCTTGCGGAGGCCGTCGTGGCGCGCGGCGGGCTTGGGAGGTTTGCCGACCTCACCTGCAAGCTCGACGACCACGGGGCCGGGGAGCCGCCGTTGCAGGTCGGCAGGGTCGATGACCACAAAGCCATCGGAGAGTCCCCGCAGCCAGGCCAGGACCAACGACGAGTCGGCGGCGGGGACGAGCAGCGTCCACTGCGCCTCGCCGCGGCTCACAAAGACCTCCACGGCCTTCTCAGGGGTGTGCAAGCTGGCGGCGATCGTCGCTCCCGCCGCGATGTCGTCCGTGTCGGCTGATGTCGCCCAGCGCAGAATAGCCTCGGCCTGATCCCCGCGCAGGCGCAGCGCCACGTGCCCGGATTTCCCCGCCGGATCATCGCGGTAGTAGAAGTGCGGATACCCGTGGCGCGTGGTCTCCACATCTATCCCGTGCGCCATGGCCATGTCGCGGACCTGCATCCGGATCTGCTCGAGCAGGCCGAAATCGATCTTGGCGCGCGTGGCCTCGCCACGCTTCGTCCGGTGGGTGTAAGGCCTGCAGGCCAGGAGGATCTGGGCGATCTGGCTGGCCACGGACTCGGTGTCCTTCTCGGTGAACCCCCGCTGCGTGATCCAGGGTGTCCCGAGACGAATGCCGCTCGGATTGGCGGCGGACGTGTCGCCGGGGATCGTGTTGCGGTTGACGACGATTCCCGCCAGATCGAGGATGCGGGCCGCCATATCGCCCGAGAGCGGTGTGCCGTCGGCGGCGCGCACGGAGCGGCAGTCGACGTTGGTCAAATGAGTGTTGGTGCCGCCGAAGGGGATGCGGAATCCCTGGCGCTGTAGGGCACCGGTAAGGGCGACACAGTTGGCGACGATCTGGTGCTGCAAGGCGCGGAAGGCCTCCGTCCGTGCCAGGTTGAAGGCCACCGCCTGGGCGGCGATGGTGTTGATGTGCGGCCCTCCCTGTTCTCCTGGGAAGACGGCACGGTCGATCTGCCGGCTGATGGCCTTCTTGTGGGTGACGATGGCGGCGCCGCGCGGGCCGCACAGGGACTTGTGTGTTGTGAAAGTGACGACATCGGCGATGCCGATCGGGGACGGGCAGGCGCCAGCCACAACCAGCCCGGCCACGTGGGCGATGTCCGCCAGCAGATAGGCGCCCACTTCATTGGCTATCTGGCGGAAGCGGCCCCAGTCCGCGACCCAGGGGTAGGACGAGTAGCCGGCGATGATGATCTTCGGCCGGGCCTCGCGCGCCAGCGCCTCGACCGCCTCGTAGTCGATCTGTTCGGTCGACGGGTCGACGGAGTACGAGACACTCCGGTACAGCTTACCCGAGCGGCTGGCAGGGGAGCCGTGGGTCAGGTGTCCCCCATGCAGCAGATTCATACCCATCAGGGTATCGCCCGGTTGGAGCAACGCATGAAACACAGCGTTGTTTGCCGGGGCCCCGGAGAGGGCCTGGACGTTGATGTACAGGTCGTCTGCTGTCAGACCATTGGCGGCGAAGGCCTCGGCACAGCGGCGGCGCGCCAATGCCTCCACCACGTCGGCATACTCGACGCCTTTGTAGTAGCGAGGGTCCGAGAACCGCCGGTACTCTCCCAGGCGCATCGGGTAGTCCAGCACTTCCTTTTCCGGCATCCTGCGTGTGGCCTCGTCGGGGTAGCCTTCGGCGTAGATGTTCTGGTAAGCAGAGGCCAGTGCCTGACGCACGGCCAGTGGTGCCGTGCTCTCCGACGGGATCAGAATCAGCTTGCGGTATTGGCGCTCGCCTTCGAGGTCGCAGAGAAGGTGCACTTCGGGATCGACGTCGGCCAGGTCGCCGCGAAACAGGAAGTCGGACATGGGTGACTCCGTCGCGCCGGTCGGCGCGTGCGTGCCCGGGGAACGAGGGCGGTCGGTTGTCTGACAACATCATTCTACGACTCACGCCGGAGCAGGGTCAAGCCGCGTGGCCGACAACATGCTGTTCCTACCCACAGCACCGTGCCTTCTCTCCCGGCTCCACCTGTGGAGTTGTCTGGTCATCTGGTGAGGCCACGGGAGATGCGGGTCCGCCAGTGCCTCCTGCACGCGCCTGCCCCCGCGGCCGACCCTCTGCCGGATGGCGGACGAGAGCGGGGCGCTGCGAGCAGCGCCCCGGATGGGCGGAACAGGACTCGAACCTGCGACCCCTTCTGTGTAAGAGAAGTGCTCTAACCAGCTGAGCTATCCGCCCCGGGAGGCATTATAGCGGCCGGCTACAGCCGCGTCAACGCGGTCACGGTCGTGACGCCCCGCCGCCACATCCGGTTTTGTGCTCAGCTCTCCCTGTGCTATAGTCGTTCGCCGACCGGCTCGGACGAATGATGGCTTCCTACCAGGACCGCATCCGGGACGTACGCAGTGGCCTGTCTCCAAGCTACGCGCGACTGGCCGACTTCTTGCTCGATTCCTACGTCAAGGCCGCCTTCCTTACCGCAACCGAGCTTGCCCATCACCTCGACATCGATCCGGCGACCGTCGTCCGATTTGCCCAGAAGCTCGGCTTTCCCGGCTACCCGGAACTGCAGCGCGAGATCCGGCAGCGCGTCATGCACGAGTGGCTGGAAGCTCCCTCCGAGGACGGCCACAAAGCCGATTCCCCTGGGCAGGAGGCCCTGGCCGACCTCGGTCACGCCCTTGAGCTGACCCAACGCAGCTTCCCCACACCACAGGTCGAACAGCTGATCGCAGCCCTCGATGAATGCGAGCGGGTGCTGCTGATCGCCGAGGGCCCAGCCCGTGCCTCCGCCATGACCTTGGCGACGCGGCTGGCGGCCAGCGGCTATGCCGTGCGTCTGACCGATGGCTCAGTGTCCGAACTAGCGCAGGCCGTGTCGTCCGGCCGCAGGAAGGAGCTGGTGCTGGCGCTCGAAGCGACCGCCGATACACCCTATCTCGAGCGCGCCCTGTCCCAGGCCCGTCGCCAAGGCATGCGGACTGCGGCGATGGTTGCCGCTCCCTCCTGCCCGGCGGCGCGACAGGCCGAAATCGTCCTTTCTGCCTATGCCAGCAACGCAATGGACATCCGGCAGGCATCGGTGGGGGCGCTGGTGTTCGCACTGCTGCGGTCCCTGGAAGCGGCGCGGCCTGGGCGGTTCAGCCACTCACCCGAGCGTCTCGCCCACTTGATCCAGCAACTAACCGGCGAATCCTCGAGCCGGGCGTAGGCCCGGGCATGCTGGCCGCGATCGTCCTTCTGACCTCCCTTCTCCTGCTGCTGTTGATTTGGGAGCTGTACGTCTGCGAGGGGGCGCACCTCGGTCCGAGGGTCGTCATCGCTTTGTACAACCTCACCGCTCACCGCTACGACTCCATCAAGCAGTTCGACTGGGACTGGGAACGCCGATTCCTTGGCGAGCCGCTGCAGGCCATCACCGGTGAGCTGGTCGACCCCTTGATCCTGGATGTGGGCGCCGGCACCGGACGCACAGCGCGCGCCCTTTCCCTGGCCTGCGGCTTCACCGGACAGATGGTCTGCCTCGAGCCCAGCCGCAAGATGCTTTCCCTCGGAAGGCAATCGGCTCCGGTCGCCTGGGCGTGGTGGATCCGTGGCCTGGCCTGCCCTCTGCCCTTCCCGACGGATCTCTTCGATGTGGTCGTCATGCTTGAATTGCTCGAGTTCACGCCTGCCGCATCCGACAGCCTGCGCGAGCTTCAGCGTGTTCTCCGACCCGGGGGTTGGATGCTGATGAGCAACCGCGTCGGCCGGCAGGCCCGCTGGATCACGGGCAGGACGCAGCGACCCGCCGCGTTCGCCCAATGGCTCCGCCAACTTGGCTGGGTCGACATTGAGACGTACCCATGGCAGGTCGGGTATGATCTGGTCTGGGCGCGCAAGCCGTGGCAGGATGAAACGCGCGCCTGGGGGAAGTAGGATGCGGATCGTCCGTTGGCAGCCCGAACCAGGGTCCGACCCGGCCTGGGGGTGGGTGGACGGAGACCGGATCGGGCCTTTGGTCGGCTCGCCCTTCGGCGAATACCGCCGGCAGCCGGCGGCGGCCCCTCTGGCCGCCGCCCGTCTGCTGGCACCGGTCC
>CAZBJQ010000012.1:0-33974 GCA_964492235.1 uncultured Anaerolineaceae bacterium
GTTGGCCTGGGCGCACCAGGCGGTCGGCCCCGTCTCCTGTCTGACCCGCGCCCTTCGCATCGCCGCCCGCTGAAGATGCAACTCGACCCCTGGGCGACGGGGACGAAAAAGCGAGCTCAAAGCACCTCGGCACCGCCAGTCTCGCCGCCAAGTGGGCCCGGCGGCCGCAGACAGGATTGTCCTGGCGCTCGATTTCGTCGACGAAACCACGGCGCAGGTTGGTCGCAGCCTCGAAGGCAATCGGGGAGTCGGGCGAGTGCCGCCCAATCCGCTCCGATGCCTGGGGATGCGATTGCTGGCCTCGTCTGCGCCGAATCGGCTGAAAAGCCCTCAGGCCTCATTCGCCATAAGTCGGCAGAAGAGCCCCTCGTCCATTCCGGAGGCTACCAGCACACCCTGAGGCAGGTGCGGCTGGCCGGTGCGGAGCCCTTCCCGATGTCCCGGCCGTCGGCCTGCGGGTCTTCGGCGAGGCGCTGGGTAGGCCTTGCCAGAGCCTGCCGCGGGCGCGGGCCTTGGGAAACCGGTGGCCGGCGTTCAGGCATTTGATCCAGGGATTCTGTCGGCTGTCGGGGGGGTGCGGACGTGCTGCCCTACTCCTGGCGCTGTCCCCCTTCTCCAAACCGTCTGCAAGAACACCTGAGCGCTTGCCTGCTTCCCCGGCCGGGTTGCGGGCCGGCCTCGCGCCGGACGCTCTGCAAGCCGGATCCGCCCCGCGAAGCGGCCAGCTTCGTCGTGACATGTCTCGGTCGAATCGGAGGAGAGTTGTTATGTCTGCCCCCCTGGGGCGCATCGTACACTGAATTGACGTGCAGTATCCGTAGATGAGCCGCTCGAGAAGAAGGGAGCCGCACCTGCCATGAGCCTTAGAGTGATTCCGAAGGCTGCCCTGCCTGCCTGGGTCGACCAGTTGTGTTCCGGCTACCGCGTCGTCGGCCCGAAGCCATTGCACGGTCAGCACATCTTCGGTGAGATCCACTCGAGTTCCGAGCTCGAACTCGGGTATCCGACGACAGTGATCCCCCCCAAGAAGTACCTGTTCCCGCAAGTGCAAGAGCTGTTCAGTTTCAAGAAGGATACGGGACAGGTCACCCCGAAGGTGGATTCGCAGCTGACGGTCGTGCTTGGCGTGCATACCTGCGACCTGCATGCGATGCACCTGCTGGATCGGGTGTTCCAAGACGGATATGCCGATCAGCACTACCGGGCGCATCGGGCGAACACGCTATTGGTCAGCATCGAGTGCCTGGTTCCCTGCATGGAGCACTCGTTCTGCAAGAGCATGGGGACGTTGTCGGCAACCGGCGGCTTCGACCTCCACCTCACCGACTTGGGGGACGAGTATGCCGTGGATGTGGATACGGAGCGCGGGGCTCGCTTGGTGGATGGATTCGTCCAGGCCCGCCCGGCGACCGAGGACGACTACCACCGCATCAACCGAGTCATGAGCGAGAAGTGGCCGCGCTTCCCCCTGCGCCTCGATTTCGACGTCACCGAGCTGCCGAGCCTGCTATCCGTCAGCTACGACAGCAAGCTCTGGGACGAGCTGGGGGAGCGCTGCCTGGCCTGCGCCATGTGCACCAACGTCTGCCCGACCTGCTACTGCTTCAACGTCGCCGATGAAGTCGACCTGACATTGAACGCCGGCCGCCGGCTGCGCATGTGGGACTCGTGCCAGCTCGACAAGTTCGCCAGCGTCGCCGGCGGGCATGACTTCCGCAGGACACGCGCCAGGCGTCAGCGCCACCGCTTCTTCCGCAAAGGCAAGTACCAGACGGACGCTTTCGGTCTCCTGGGTTGCGTCGGCTGTGGGCGCTGTGCGCAGGCCTGCCTGGTGAACATCACACCGGTCGACACCTTCAACTCCCTGTATCACCGCCAAACCCAGAACGCCCCGGTTGAGGTGCGGTCATGACCACCACCCTCAAGCAAGCCCTAGACGCCCCGTCGATCTACCTCCCGACGCAGGCCAGGATCGTGGACGCCCGGCCGATGGCAAACACCGAGAAAGTGCTGACGATCGAGCTGCCCAAGGGACTGTCACTCGACCATCGCCCGGGGCACTTCGTGGAAGTCTCTGTCCTCGGCGTCGGGGAAGCGCCGATCAGCATCTCCTCCTCGCCGAGCCGCAGCAACGGCAGGTTCGAGCTGTGTGTGCGCAAGGCCGGTGACCTGACCTCCGTGCTCCATCAGATGGGGCCGAAGGACGTCATCGGCATTCGCGGCCCATTCGGGCGAGGTTTTCCCTATGAGCGCTTCCGCGGAAAGGACATCCTGTTTGCCCCTGGCGGCCTTGGCCTGGCACCGCTACGATCTTTGATCAACCAGGTCCTGGACGAGCGCGGCAACTACGGCAGGGTGATCATCCTCTACGGCGCCAGGGACCCATCCGAGCTGCTCTTCATGGAGGAGGTCGGGGAATGGCAGGGACGGGGAGACGTCGATGTCCACCTGTCGGTCGACCGCGGCGACGAGAACTGGAAGGGCAATGTCGGGGTGATCACGACATTGTTCCCGAAGGTCGAGATCTATCCCCGCAACACGGTGGGCATCACGGTCGGCCCGCCGGCGATGTATCGCTTCGTCCTGATGGAAATGCTGGGCAAGGGGATCAGCGAAGGCAACATCTGGATGAGCCTGGAGCGCCGCATGAAGTGCGGTGTCGGGAAGTGCGGCCACTGCCAGATCAACCATCTGTACACATGCCAGTCTGGGCCCGCATTCAGCTACGCCGAAATCAAGCATCTTGAGGAGGCGCTGTGATGGGCGCCAGACCCAAGGTCGCGTTTTTCGAGTTCACCAGCTGCGAGGGCTGTCAGCTCACCGTAGTTGATTCACTGCAAACTCATCCGGAGCTGCTCGACGCCGTGGAGATCGTAAGGTTCCGCGAGGCCATGAGCGAGAAAGGGGACGACTACCTGGTCGCCTTCGTTGAGGGCTCGATCTCGCGCGCCAGTGACGAGGCCCAGCTGAAGGAAATCCGGGAGAAGGCGGCCATCGTGGTCGCTCTCGGTACCTGTGCCCACCTGGGTGGTATCAACGCCATCCGCAATCGCCAGGAACTTGAAAGCGTCCGCCGTTATGTATACGGCGACAAGGCTGACTGGTACGAGACATATCCGGCCCGGCCGATCCACGCCGTCGTTCCGGTCGACGCTGTGATCCCGGGCTGCCCGATCGATCGCAATGAATTCGTGCGCGTGGTGACCACCGTCCTGCAGGGGCGCTCGCCGTCCATCCCGGACTACCCGGTGTGCGTCGAGTGTAAGCTGAAGGAGAACGTCTGCGTCTACCAGCGCAAGCAGACTTGCCTGGGGCCGATCACCCGGGCGGGTTGTGACGCCATTTGCCCAACGTATGGCGACGGCTGTGAGGGATGCCGCGGGCTGATCCCGCATCCAAACATCGAGTCGATGAGAAATGTGCTGGCGGAGCACGGCCTGAGCGCCGACGAGAGCCTGGCCAAGACGACGATGTTCCTGACGTACCAGATGATGGAGCTGGAGGCGGCTCAACATGGCTAACCCATCCTTTCGCGTTGACGTCCACCACGTCACCCGCGTCGAAGGGCACGGTAACATCGTTGTAGACGTACAGAACGGCGAGCTCAAGCAGTGTGATCTAGAAATCATCGAGACGCCGCGTTTTTTCGAGGCCATGCTCAAGGGCCGCCCTTATGGCGAGGCCTCGCACATCAGCTCCCGCATCTGTGGCATTTGTGCCGTCGGCCATGCCACGGCCTCCCTGCGCGCCACGGAGAAGGCACTGGGGGTGGAACCGAGCGAACAGACCGTCTTGCTGCGCAAGCTCAACTTCTACGGCGAGATTCTGGACAGCCACATCCTGCACGCCTACATGCTGGTGGCGCCCGACTGCCTCGGCGTCGGCAGCGTCGTCCCGCTGGCCAAGTCGGCGCCCGATGTCGTCCTGCGGGCGCTTCGAATGAAGAAGCTGGCCGGCGACATGTGCGCCGCCATCTGCGGCCGCCACACCCATCCCATCGCCATGACCGTCGGCGGCTTCACCCACTTCCCAACCACTGCCCAGTTACAGGGATTGCGCGAGCGCCTGGTAGCCATCCGTCCGGACGTCGATGCCACGGTCGAGCTGTTCCGAAAGCTCAAGCTGCCGGCGTTCGAACGCGAGACAGAGTACATCGCCCTGCACAAGGACGATGAATACTGCTTCATCGACGGCAGGCTCGTCAGCACCGACGGCGGAGAATGGCCGATCGAGAAATACAGGGAAGTCACCAACGAGTATCTCGTTCCCCACTCCACCGCCAAGCGGACGAAGAATCAGCGCCCGTCCTACATGGTGGGGGCGCTGGCAAGATTCAATGTCAATCACGATCTGCTCCATCCGCGGGCCAAAGAGGCGGCCCGCGCCCTCAACCTGGCACCCAAAGCCGTCAACCCCTACCTGAACACGGTGGCGCAGGTGGTCGAGATCGTCCACTGCGTCGAAGAGTCGATCGCCCTGGCCGACAGGCTGATCCAGACCGGCCTGACCTGGCGCGAGCCGATCCACCCGCCGAAGGCGTCCGGTGAAGGCGTCGGGGCATGCGAGGTTCCGAGGGGGACCCTCTTCCACAATTACACAATCAAGGATGGCTGGATTTCCGCGGCCAACTGCATCATCCCCACCGGCCAGAACCTGGCCAATATCGAGGCCGACATGCGGACGCTCGTTCCGACCATCATCGGAAAGAGCCAGGGTGATATTACTCTGGCGTTGGAGATGCTGGTGCGTGCCTACGATCCCTGCATTTCGTGCTCCACGCACATGCTGAACGTGCGATTCGAGTAGGAGATGGAAAGGAACGCGATGACGGGGTTGTCGCCGGCTGCGACGCTGGTCCTGGCCCTGGGCAATCCCGCCCGCGGCGATGACGGCGTCGGCCAGGCGGTGCTATACGACCTGACGGCTGACGGCAGGCCGCCGGATGGGGTCGAGGTCCTCGACGGTGGCCTGGCCGGCCTGGAGACCTGCCTGTTGCTGGAAGGGCGGAGACAGGCACTGATCGTCGATGCCGCAGATATGGGCTTGGCGCCGGGGTCGTGGTCTGTCCTGGAGGTCGGGCCGGAGATGCTCGACCGGGAGCAGGTTCCCGGTGTGCTGCACAGCGCCGGCTTGATACAAGCGTTGCAGTTGTCGGCAGCGCTGCATATACTGCCGGAGCGGGTGACCGTCTTCGCCGTCCAGCCGCAAGAGATTGGCTGGACGGCGGGGCTGACTCGTCCGGTCGGGCGAGCGGTGCCGGCCGTGAGCGCGGCGATACGAGACCGGATCTTACACGACAAGGATGGATACAGCGATGGCGAAGATCCTGATCATCGATGATGACCCGGATATGGTGCTGGCGAACCGCATTTGCTTGGAGGGCGCCGGCTATGAGGTCATCAGCGCCAACAATCCTGCCGATGGCCGGACTATGGCCCTGGCCGAGAAGCCGGACCTGGTCGTGCTGGACGTGATGATGGATACGGCTACCGCCGGGTTCCAGCTGGCGCTGGAACTGCGCGGAGCCGAGAAGTCGGAGCAGGATAAGCCGCACATCCCCATCCTTATGCTGACCGCTATCCACAGCACGACCCCACTCCGCTTTGCACCCGACGAGGACTACCTGCCTGTCGATGCCTTCCTGGACAAGCCGATCGAGCCCGAGAAACTACTGAAGCAGGTCAAGGACTTGCTGGGCGGCAAAGCCTAACTCGGCGCAGGCGCGCCAGCCTCTGCCCACCCTAGGACCAAGCGGTGACCGACGGCACAACGGACCTGCAGGTTCCACCCGCATCCGATCCCACCGACCTGGCCGGAGCCAACAGCCGACTGATCCTGACGCGCTGGGCGGCCGGGCTCCTCGTACTGGTCGGGACGTACATTGGACTGGTTCCCCTCGGCCTGCCTTTGCCCACGCCGCAGCTGTACTGGGTCGGCGTCGCCATCCTGATGTACAACGCCCTGCTCCGCCTGCTCACCCGGCGGGCACTCGACCCCCCGGATACCGGCCGGGGACGGCGCTTGCAGCGGCTGATCGTCCTTCAGATCGGGCTTGATTGGCTGGCCCTGACCATCTTCCTGCAACTCACGGGAGGAGCCACGAGCCCTGCCATCCCGCTGCTCGGCATCCATATGCTGCTGGTGACGATCCTGCTACCCTCCCCCGCCCAGGTGCTTTACCTGGCATTGGGCATCGGCAGTCTGGCCACCATCGCCATCCTTGAGTACAACAGCCTCCTGCCTCACCACGCTGTCATCCCTGGCATCCCGACCGAGCTGTTCAGGGACCCCGTCTACGTTATGGCTCAGGTCGGTCTGTTCACCGTGGCCGCCTCGTCGACCGTGGCCCTGGCATCCGATGTGATGTCCCGCCTCCGTCGCCGCGAGCGCCAGGTGACAGCCCTGCTGCAGACCTCGCAGGCGCTCTCCGCCACCCTCAGTTTGAACGAAGTGCTAGACCGATTGGCGCGCGGTGCGGCGCTGGCGATGCAGGCTCCCAGCGCCTCTATCCGTTTGCTCGAAGAGGGCAGCGACCGCCTGCCGATGGTGGCCGCCTACGGCCTGAGCCGCGCCTACCAGGAGAAGGGCCCCGTCTATGTCTCGCAGAGTGCCCTCGACCGTGAGGCCCTAAGCGGACGCGTGGTGATCGTCGCCAATACCATCGACGATCCGCGCATCCAGTATGCGTCGGCGATGGAAGCCGAGGGGTTGAGGAGTGTTATCGTTGCCCCGATTGCGAGCCGGCGCGGGCCGGTGGGGGTGCTGCGGGCTTACAGCCGCGAGCTGGGCGCTTTCGACGATCAATCAGCCGAGTTCGCCCTGGCGATTGCGCGCCAGGGCGGAGCCGCGATCGAAAACGCTCTCAGCTACGAGGCGCTGCACAAAGAAGATCAGGCGCGGGCGCAGTTCGTCCGCACCGTCACCCACGAGCTGCGGTCGCCGACCAGCGGTGCCCAGAGCCTGCTCAGGGCTCTGCTTCACCAGCATGGGACCGAGCTGACAGAACAGCAGCGCGACATCCTTCACCGGGTCGATGCCCGCCTGAATGTACTGACCGATCTGGTAAACGACCTGTTGGCCCTCGCCAAGAGCAAGACCGCCGGCTTCCAGGCGGATCCCGAACGCGTCGATCTATCCGGCATGCTCCGGCAGATACTGGGGCAGTATGCCTCGGAGGCAACCGCCAGGGAGCTTCGCCTGCAGTATCACGCTCCACAGGCGAAGGTGGAGGTGCTGGCGACCGAGGAAGGCATCGGCCTGATCTTCGGCAACCTGCTGAGCAATGCGCTGAAATACACGCCATCCGGCGGCGCCGTGGACGTCCGATTGGTCGTGGAGAAAGATACCGCCCTGGTGCATGTGGCCGATACCGGGATCGGTATCCCCGAGGCAGAGCACAGACGCCTGTGGGAAGAGTTCTGGCGGGCGTCCAACGCCCGCAAGTCTCACATCTCCGGGACGGGCCTCGGGTTGAGCATCGTCAAGCGCCTGGTCGAAGGGTTTGGCGGGATGATTACCGTCCAGAGTGTAGAAGGCCAGGGCACGACGTTTACCGTTTCTCTACCGAGGATGGAGGCCTAGCCTGGCCGGCGCCGATCGCGGCGCCGTCTGCTTGAGCGCGACGAAACGACATGGGGTGTCGGGATGCCGACACCCCATCTCCCTTCTTCGGGCCTGACCTGCGGGCGGAGTCGATTCAGAGTCGTTCCCTCCCGGGTGCCGCCCGGTCAACCAGGCGCCATGCTACTTGCCCCCCTTCTTCTTCCGGACCCCGCCGCGGGCCTTGGCCGGGGGAGACTCCTTGCTGACAGGTGCTCCCAGAGTGCTAGTGGCAGCCGCTGCTTTCACCCGAACCATCGGCGCAGGTTCGGGCGAAATCTGGCCAGGTGATTTGGGCGCGACTTCAGCCAGCGCTAGCCGCCGCCGAGCGGCCAACGCATCGGTGTAGGCGAAGAACAGCGCGCCTGAGCCCACGGCCATGGCAACGATCCACACGATCGATCCCAGCACCGGGATCCCGGCGAGCACAACCAACACCAGGACCCCCAAGAGCATCACGCCCGCGCGACTGAGATACTGTTCGCCTGGCTTGAGCACGTGACTGAGGACAGCAAAGGAAGTGATGACGCCCGAAAGAACATACAGCGCCACTGCCAACAAGGCCGCCGTCAAGGCGATCCCGGGCAAGCCGATGGCCCAGATCGAGAAGCCGAAGCCCCACATCGACTGCAGGCCGAGTGCCAAGCCAAGAACAACGACCAGGATAGCCAGGATTCCCGCCACGACGAAGAGCTGGTTGGCGACAACGAAAACCAGAAACCCCCACAGAGACGTCGGCCAGGGCTTGCGCCGTAGACGCTCAGCGCTGGCAACGATGCTGGCAGGGAACAGCCACAACGCCACCAGTCCATAGAACGCCATGGGGATGAAAGCCAGGGCCCGTCCGCGCAACCAGCCCAGGGCGTCGTCAACCGCCGGCCCGCCCTTGGCTACCTGCTCGACGGTGGGAGCACCGGGCGTCGTCTGCGGTACGACCGTCGGCGCCGGAGTGGGCGTTGCCTTAAACTGCGGCGCCTGATGGATGCGCATCAGCCCGCGGCTGCCGATCGAAGACGAGGGCGGCGGGACGGTTGGCAGGGGTTGCGGCGCCGGCTGAGGGCGAACCGACTCCCACCAGGCCTGGGCCTTCCCCAGCCAATCCCCTTCTTCCGCCGCGCCGATGAGGAGGCGGGCGAACTCGAAGGGGCCGATGATCGCTTTGACATCGCGCGCCACCTCGCCCCCCATCGTCGCTCCCATCGTCGCCGCCACAAGGTCCCGCCCAACCGTCGCCCCCTGGGGCAGGACCAGGCTGAGCCCGCCAAAGTACAGGTTCTTACCGATGGAGGCTTCGGGGCCGGAGAGCAACTGAAGGGCGGCCGCCAGCAGCGATCCGCCCACGGCACCGTTCAGCTCGATATCCTGAGCGACCGCGATCAGTGTTCCCTCCACTCTGCCGTTGACGACGACCTTACCACCGAGAGCAACTACGTCTCCGAGGACTGTGCCGTCGATTGTCACCTCGTCCCCGGTAAGAATGATGTCCTGGTCCACCGTCGTGCCAGCAGGGACCGTCGATCCATACACGATCTCCTGAGCGTCGGCCGATCCCGCGCTCACTGCAAGCAAGGCGGCGGCCAGCATCAGCGAAAGCAAAGACCGGGTCCACGTCGTTGTGCGCGGCGTGCGTGCCATAGTCTTCCTCCTCCCCGGACTGGAACCTGTCTGCAATCTGTCGAGGATTATACATTCGCTGTGCAGATTGCCCTGCCGATGACAGAACCCGCCACAATCCACTCGGCCCTCCGCCCAGGGACCTTGGCCCCACAGTCTCTCAGCCTTCATCCGCTATCGGCGAAGCTCACCCAAATTGTGCGCCACATGGCTCGCTACCCATCTCGTTGCCGTCCGGTTGCCCTGGCTTCCGAGGCTGCAATCCAGGATCTCGCGAAATTGAGGATTCATGTGGCCGCGTGCCCGATGCGAGAGACGGAGTCATTCCAGCTGTCCTCGGGGGGAAGACTGAGGCCGAGGCGCTTGCGGCCGTCAGAGGCCCGTTCCACCCGGACCCTTGCCCGTTACGGCCCCGGTGATGGCGCGTCTAGATCCAACCCCGCACCCGGTAGTAGATCAGAGCCAGGATTTCCCGGGCCATGTCTCGGCTTCGCATCAGCGAGGCTTCACTGGGCAAGAACGGCACGCCAGCCGATTCCTCTCCGAGGGACTGCCCCTGGGCAGCGGACGGCACCGGATCCATGCCCTCCGTCGCGAACACGCCCATCGAACGCCGCAGGTGCCATGGCGAGGTCACAAGCACGAAGGTGCCGATCTTCCGCTGCGCCAACAACGGTCGGAGCCTGAGCGCCTGGGCGTGAGTATCCTCCGAGGCCATCTCGATCAGGATCTTCTCGGCCGGGACTCCCAGTCGGATCAACTCGCGCTGCATGGCAATTGCCTCGGGCGTGGCCTCGGAATCATCCCCGGGGGGACCGCCGGAGAGGACCACCCACGGCTCGTCCAGCAGTGCGTACAGACGAGCGCCCTCCAACAGCCTGAGCGCCGTCGCCTGGCTGAGGGACTCGATCTGGCCCGAGCCGGCCTGAAAGCTGGCGCTTCCGCCGGAAAGCACGACCACGGCGGCTGCGCCGCGAGCCTCACCCATCGACTGCACAGGACCATAGCCTCGTGCCAGCAAACGCTCAAGCCCGTTGGAGAAGACGGGCATCGCCAGCAGCCAGTAGCCCCCAAGCAGAATTGCCAGGCAGACGATGCCCCAGCGGCGGCTTCTTCCGCCCAGCACGAGCAGGATCACGCCGACCAACAACCCCAACAGCAAGAAAGCTGTCGAGCCAGGGAGCAAGTACGACTTCACAAGCAGGACAATCCAGTCCATACCGTCCTCACCTCAGTGCGCGTGGAAAGGAGGGCGTGCCCACGCTTGCGGTCAGCGCTTGGGCACCGGAACCGGTTTGCGTGGTGTCACCGGAGAAGCCGGCGGCAACTGAGTCAGGCAACGCGCTCCAACATCGACTCGTAGAGTTGGATCACCTGTCGGGCGATATGGGGCCAAGCGTAGCCGCGTGCATAAGCCGCCGCCTGCCTTCCCAGTCGCGCCCGCAAGCCATCGTCCTCGGCGAGCATTCTCAAGCGCAGCGCCAGGGCCGAGGCATCAGCCGTAGGGACGTGGAATCCGGTTTCACCATCCCTGACCAGGAAAGCCAGGCCCCCGGTCTCAGAAGCCACCACCGGGACGCCGCAGGCCATCGCTTCCAGGGCGACCATGCCGAATGATTCATAGTGGGAGGGGACAACCACCATGTCTGCCGCAGAGTAGTAGTACTGCAGCGTGTCCTGATCCCGTCGGCCAAGGAACGCCACCATGTCGCCAAGCCCCAGGTCGATCCGAAGGTCTTGCAGACGCAGCATCTCAGCCGTCATCCTTTCCGGATCCGCTTCGGGATCGCCTCCGATAATGGCCATGCTCATCGGTCGGCGGTCGAGCGTCCCCTCCCGCTTTAGGATGGCCATTGCCTCCAGCAGCGTATCGACTCCTTTCAGCGGCTCAATCCGCCCGACAAACAGGAGCATGTTGTCGCGGGAGTCCATCCCTATGAACTCCTTGGCTTCGTCGGGAGGGATCGGGTAGAAGCGGCTAGTGTCCACCCCTGGAGGGATGACCACGACCTTGTGGGGATCCGCATGATACAGCCATTGGAATTGGGCCAACTCGGCTTGCGTGGAGGCAACGATCTGGTTTGCCTCTCGCAGAAGCTGGTTTTCCACCGCCAGCCGGACCGGCGAGACCCGCTCGTCATCTCGTCGGGCCACGCGGTTCTTCATCTCCCCCAGCGTATGGAACATCTGGATGACGGGCGCGCCCCACACTTCACGCAGACTGAGGGCCGCCATCCCCGACATCCAGTAGTGGCTGTGGATCAGGTCGTAGCGCACCGCCTTCGGGCCGGCGAATGCCTGAATGCCCTCCACAAACTCGGGGACGAAGTGGTCGAGACGATCATGGGCGACAGGCGATTCCGGTCCGGCGGGGACGTGCACCACTCGATTGCCGAAACCGAGGTTGTGCAGGACATGCGGCACGTGATCGTCCTGCGAGCGGGTGAAGACATCAACACCAACCCCTTGACGACCGAGCTCTCGCGTCAGGTCGCGGACGTACACGTTCATCCCGCCGGTGTCCTTCCCGCCTAGGGTTGCCAGCGGGCAGGTGTGGTAGGAAAGCATGGCGACGCGCACGCCGTGATTATCCTCGAGGCGCAACATCTTGCCAAGGATGTCGCGCGAAGGTTATAATGGCCTCTCGGTGCCGAGGCAGGGAAGACCACCCACCTCTGCCGAGGGCGTCCGGTTCCAGGCCACCATAGCTCAGCCGGCAGAGCGGGCGTTTCGTAAACGTCAGGTCGAGGGTTCGAATCCCTCTGGTGGCTCCAGCCGTCCTCTTCCTTCCAGGCGCCACCAACCTTGCCATACGACCCGCCAGCCCGTGCCTCACCTCGCCACGTGCCTGGCCCTGTCGGCTCGCCGGCTCCGGCGGAGCGCGTCCGCTCCTACCCTGGCTGTCCCCGTGGCCAGGTCTTGGCGAGGCGTTTCCGGGCGGAGGGGCGCGGGAAGCGAAGGGCCCGGAGGTATAATCCCTTCATGGATCGCCGCGCCCCACCGGTCATCATCGGCATCGCAGGCGGTACCGGCTCCGGCAAGACAACGGTGGCAAATGTGATCCTCGGCCGGGTCGGGGCGAGCCACATCGCTCTGATCAGCCATGATGCCTACTACAAGAATCTCGACGACCTCCCCGCCCCCCAACGAGAACTGATCAACTTCGACCATCCGGAGTCGCTCCAGACCGACTTGCTTGTCGAGCACGTCAAACAGCTACGGCGGTGGGAGCGGGTGCAGATCCCGGTCTACGACTTCACCACCCACTCCCGCCGATCGATCTCGGCCACGATTGAACCGCAGCCCGTCATCCTGGTAGACGGTATCTTGATCTTCGCCGAACCAGGCCTGCGCCAGCTGTTCGACGTCAAGATCTTCGTCGACACGCCCCCCGACATCCGCTTCATCCGGCGCCTCGAGCGCGATATCCGCGAGCGCGGCCGCAGCGTCGAATCGGTCATCCACCAATACCAAACGACCGTTCGGCCGATGCACCTGGAGTTCGTCGAGCCATCCAAACGGTACGCCGATGTGATCATCCCGGAGGGTGGCTTGAACACCGTGGCGATGGACATGGTCGTTGCCCGAATCGAGTCACTGCTCGGAGACAAACGAGGAGTGGACAACGAATGACAGCCAGGCAGTACAACGCACCTCCGTCCCTGCAGATCGACCTCGCCAAGACTTACACTGCGACGATACGCACGGACAAAGGCAACATCGTCGTCAACCTGTTCGCTACCAAAGCGCCCGTGACGGTGAACAACTTCGTCTTTCTCGCCCGCGATGGGTTCTATGACGGTGTGGTCTTCCACCGCGTGATCAAGGACTTCATGGCCCAAGGCGGTGACCCGACAGGTACCGGCACCGGAGGGCCAGGCTACCGCTTCAAAGATGAGTTCGATCCCTCGCTGAAGCACGACGGCCCTGGCGTACTCTCGATGGCCAACGCAGGTCCAGGCACCAACGGCTCACAGTTCTTCCTCACCCACGTCGCCACTCCCTGGCTGGATGGGAAGCACACGGTTTTCGGCAAAGTGAGCACCGGTCTGGATATTCTTCTTGCGATCCCACCCCGCGACCCGAGCAACCCCCGGGCGCCGGCCGTCGCCATCCAGACAATCGAGATCGCGGAATCTTGAGCCAACCAGTCAGTGCGACCCGTTGGCGGGTCCATCTCGCCCGCCTGGCGGGGTTGGTACTTGTCGTCGTATTCTCGGGCGCGATCTACTACTTTGCGGCGCGCGTCGAGAACATCGAGATCTACGGATACCCCGGGGTCTTCCTTCTTTCCTTCCTGGCGAACGCGACGATCATCTTCCCCGCCCCCGGCGTGGCGGTCGCCTTCGCCATGGGAAACGTGCTCAACCCGTTGGGCGTGGCTCTGGCTGCGGGCGGCGGTGCCGCACTGGGGGAGATGACCGGTTACCTCGCCGGCTACACCGGGCAGGGCCTCGTCCCGCACAACGCGGTCTACCAGCGGCTGGAGCGCCTGACCCAGCGGCACGGCGGCTGGGCCATCCTGGTCCTGGCACTGATCCCGAACCCGGCCTTTGACATCGCCGGGGCGGTCGCCGGCGCGATGCGCATGCCGGTCGTCACGTTTCTGCTTTTCGCGTTTGCCGGCAAGACTCTCAAGATGCTGATCATCGCCTTGGCAGGCGCTTACTCCCTCGACTGGCTTGTGACGCTGCTTGGCCGGACCTAGCCCACGACGGCCTCCGTGCTCTCCCGGGTTGAGTGGCCGAGATGAGGGGTGGCAGGGGACTGGCCCCAACCATCCCGCATCCGAATGGCTGCCCTTGAAGCTGGGCGTGAACTCATCAACCCAGTGTGCTCTGACCTTGGGAGAGTACGTAGAAGGCTCTGGGGTACGTTTCACCGTCCAGCCGCAAGAAGTCCGTAAGCAGATACCCCGCGCGGAATGCGGCGCTCAGTAACCCGATTACCTGGCGCCGCCAGGCAATGGCTAACCCGGGGTCGCCCCCGGCAAGGTCGGCTGAGCTGGGGGGGACTTCCATCAGAGCCATGGGCTTGAGCAAGGGCTGAAGGTCCTGCGAGGGGATGGGCGACCCCTTCGCATCCAACCCGGCCGGGTTGACCTGCTGAGCGCCCGCCTCCAGGTAGTGTGCCAGGGTCAGGGAGGCGCGCTGCCCACCCGACCTGGAGGCTGCGCGGGGAGTCTGCACCCACCACTCTGACTGCAGCCTCGGTCGGCCGTCGGCGTCCGGCGCGTCTTCGCCCTGTCCCAGGGCCCAGTCCTGACAGACCGCGCCAAGCTTGTGAAGGGAAAGGCCGGCGCACACCGTATCCAACGGGTCGTACTCCCAGGTGATCAGCGGCAGACCCTCAGCCTCGGCCAGGCGTCGCAATGCTCGCATCAGCGCCAGCCCCATCCCTTGCCGGCGCGTCTGCGGGTGGACAAGCAACAGCGCCAGGTGCAACTTCAACCTGGCCTGGATGACTTTCCGATCGGACTGCGAGTCTGAACCCAAGAACCCGACGGCTGCGCCGCGCACATCGTTCGCCTCATCGATCCCAAGCAGCACACCGCCATGCCGCGCCAGATTCGAGAACAGGGCCTCGGGGACCAGGGGCTCGCAGCCACAAGCGATCTGCAGCGAGATCAAACGGGCGATGTCCGATGAACCGCTGAGGACGCGCACGGCCCAACTGCCGTTCATCGGGTACCCGCGCCGAGAAGCATCGCAACCTGTTCGTCCGTTGTCCCGGTGCTGCGCATCTCCTCACTCTACCGCTCGGCGTTCCGAAAACAACAGGCGGAAGAACTCCCAGGTCCAGTTTCTTCCCCGCAAATGGTCCAGGTGCGCTTCCAGCCGTGCGGGCTGCAACCCAAAGCGGCTGGGAAGGGTGCTGAGTTCCGCTGCCCGGTTCGCCGCCAAGTAGTCGATCCAGAAGTCCCTCAGGGGCCAGGCCGGCAGAATCCGACCGAGCACGGCCCACAGCCCGCGCAGGTAGGGCGGGCGCATATGGCCGACGATCCGGCTGATGCTGGCGGCCGACAGAACCTCCCGAGCGAGAAAATTGGCGCTCAGGTACTCCGGGCCCCCGATCTCGTGGATCTGGCTTCCCGCCTCCGGCTCGGCCAGCGTCCAACGGATCAGTGTGACCAGGTCCTCGATCCACAGCGGATGCAGCAGGACCTGACCGTCTCCCGGGAGGAAGAACACCAACGGCGAGACTGCTGCCGCCAGGGCGATGCTCTGCGTAAAGTGGTCGCCACGGCCGAACAGCAGGCCGGAGCGAAACACGGTGTGGGGCACCCCGCTGGCCTGGATGGCCTCTTCCGCCAACGCCTTGGCCCGGAACACCGGGTAGGCTGACGAACGGTTGGCGCCGATATGACTCACGGCGATCAGGCGTCGAACCCCGACTTCGGCGGCCGCCTCGGCCACATTGCGCGTCCCCTCGACGTCCGTGCGCAACAGGTCGACCTCTGCGCCGGCATGCTCGGCACCGGCCAGATGAATGACAGTATCGATGCCGACCATCGCCGCCCGCACGCCGCGGGCATCGGCCAATGACGTCAGGGCGACCTCGACCGACAGGCCCCGAGGCAAGGCGGGATCGCGCTTCGACGGCTTGAGCAGGATCTTGACCGCCTCCCCATCCTGCCGCAATCCGTGAAGCAGACGCCGTCCCGCGAATCCGGTTGCACCCGTTACCAGAATCATCGAGTCAGACTGTGTTTTCTTGGTTCTGAATGAAAGCTGTCGCAGCTTCAACTGCGCCCAGGTGCGAGCGCGCTCAACCTCGGCGCCGAGACCGGTGAATTCTAGCACACAGCGCCGCCTCCCCACGCTCCGGCCGGTGTTATACTCCGCAGGTTGCACAACCGACGGGAGAGAAGGGCATGGAACGCCGAAGGGTCGTGATCACAGGGATGGGTTGCCTGAGTCCGCTGGGCAATGACGTCGCCAGCACCTGGCAGGCTGCGCTTGCCGGCCGATCGGGCGCAGGCCCGATCACACAATTCGACTCGGCCGCCTTCGAGACCCACTTCGCAGCCGAGGTCAAGGGCTTCGATGCCGAAGCCGCCCTCGGCCGCAGACTGGCCCGGAGGACAGACCGGTTCACCCAATTCGCCCAAGTCACTGCCGAACAGGCGCTGGCCGACTCCGGGCTGCGTATCACGGATTCGAACCGGGATCGCGCCGGCGCGATCCTGGGGACGGGCATCGGAGGCGTGTCGACGCTGGTGGCTGAGAATGAACGCTATCTCTCCCAGGGACCGCGCCGGGTCAGCCCGCATACGGTTCCGATGATGCTCCCGGACGCCGCCCCCGGCCAGCTGGCCATCGCCTTTGGCCTGCGCGGTCCCAACATGGCAGTGGTCACGGCCTGTGCCTCGAGTTCGAATGCGATCGGCGAAGGCACTGAGATGATCCGCCGCAACTGGGCGGACGTCATCGTGGCCGGCGGGGCAGAGGCCGCCATTGTGCCGGTGGCGGTGGCTGGTTTCAATGCCATGGGGGCGATCTCCAGACGCAACGATGACCCAACCCGCGCCTCTCGCCCGTTCGACCTGGATCGGGACGGTTTCGTAATCGGGGAGGGTTCGGCGATCCTGGTCCTGGAGGCCTTGGAGTTCGCCCGAGCCCGGGGGGCGCGTATTCTGGCTGAAGTCGTCGGCTACGGCGCCACCAATGACGCCTTTCACATCTCGGCCCCAGCCGAGAACGGTGCAGGGGCAGCCGCCTGCATGAAGCTGGCTCTGGCGGACGCCAGGCTGGCACCTGAGGAGATCGACTACATCAACGCCCACGGCACGAGCACTAAGCTGAACGACGCCTCCGAGACGGCAGCCATCAAGGGCGTGTTCGGCGACAGCGCCAGGCGCATCCCCATTTCGTCGACGAAGTCGATGACCGGCCATCTGATGGGAGCTGCCGGAGCGCTGGAAGCGATGTTCTGTGTCCTGGCCTTGCAGCACGGAGTCGTCCCGCCTACCATCAATCTGGAGACTCCGGATCCGGAATGTGATCTCGACTACGTTCCACACGTGCCGCGGAAGATTCAGGCTCGCCACGTCCTCTCCAACTCCTTCGGCTTCGGTGGACACAACGCTTCTCTGATCCTGGCCCATCCCGGGGTTGACGGTCGTCCCGCATGACCCGATTTGCGCACGTCACCGGTTGGGGGATGGCTGTCCCCGAGCGCATCCTGACCAATCAGGAGCTGGAGCGCATGGTCGATACGGACGACGATTGGATCGTCAGCCGAACAGGCATCCGCTCCCGCCGCATCGCAGAGAAGCAAGACACCACGGCCACCCTGGCCACCAAGGCCGCCCGGCGAGCCCTCGAGGCCGCCGACCTCGGTCCGGCCGAAATCGATCTGATCATCGTGGCCACCGCCTCGCCCGAGCATCTGTTCCCAGCAACAGCCTGCCTGGTGCAGGACACCCTAGGCGCCTCGAAAGCCGGGGCCTTCGATCTGTTGGCAGCCTGCAGTGGCTTCATCTTCGCCGTCAACATGGCGGCCCAGGCGATTAGGACTGGCGCCATTGACGCGGCCATCGTGATCGGGTCGGAAACGCTTTCGCGACTGGTGAACTGGGAGGATCGCTCTACCGCGATCCTGTTCGGCGACGGCGCTGGCGCTTTCGTCCTTGAGGCCCGTGACTCGCCCGGAGGAATCCTGGCCGGGGTGATGCGCTCGGATGGCTCAGGCGGCAGCCTGCTGTCAGTGCCAGCCGGCGGTAGCCGGCTGCCGACGACGCACGAAACGGTCGACCGCAAGCAGCACACGATCCAGATGAACGGGCGGGAAGTCTTCCGTTTCGCCACGCACGTCATGGCATCGGCCACACGGGAAGTCGTCAAGAAGGCCGGGCTGCAGATGAGCGACATCGAAGTCGTAGTCCCACACCAAGCGAACCTGCGGATTATCGAGGCCGCCGCCCGCGCCCTGCGGCTGCCGATGGAACGCTTCGTCGTCAACATCGACCGCTACGGCAACACGTCGAGCGCCTCGATACCGATCGCTGTCTGCGAGGCGGTCCACGAAAGGCGTATCAAGCCGGGCGACCATGTGGTCCTGGTGGGTTTCGGGGGAGGGCTGACCTGGGGCGCGCTGGCACTGCAGTGGGTCGAGACAGAACGCAAGGTCAGCCGAGGCCGCCGTGGTCGGATCCGCCTGCGAGGCCTGCTGGCCCGGCTGCGGTCTTTGTTCCTACATCTGTGGCGACGATTGGAGGGGCTGCTCTGGGGAGCCGCCAACGAGCCTGCGGACTAGCTGCGGACGGTCAGAAGGTGGTACAGAACGAAGTGGGTCGGGCTTCGCCCGACCCACTTCGTTCTTGATCGTCCTCCCCTCGAAGGGGCCTCTTGGCTGCTAGTTCTTCGCCGGCCCGCTCAGCGCGGCGACGGTGCGCAGGAACTCGTCCACCATGTCGCGCAAGTAGGGCTCCGGCACTGCCCCCACCTGCTGGTGCACGATCTTGCCTTGAGCTACAAACAGCATCGTCGGGATACCCTGCACCCCATAAGACTGGGCCCAGGCCGGGTTCTCGTCGGTGTTCACTTTGGCGACGATGAGCTTCCCAGCGTATTCCTTGGCGATCTTCTCCAGGATCGGGGCGACCATGCGGCAAGGTCCACACCAGGGTGCCCAGAAATCCACGATGGCTGGCAGGGGAGATTGAAGTACGGCCTTCTCGAAGGCAGCATCTGTCACATGAACGGGTTCTGTCGTCTGTTCCACGCGGGCTTCCTTTCCAGGCAGGCATGATACCACACACGGGTTTCCGGGCGAGGCGCGGGCTCGTCCTGGGTCTGTTCGCGCACCGTCGCGAGGCACACTCCTCGACTCGAGCTGGCCGGGACCGAGCGCCCATTCGATGGAACGGACGACGGCCAGTCGATCAAACTGCGTCCGGCTCACGCATCGTCCGCGATGACCTGGCAGGACCCCGGAGCCTGCGTGCCCTCGACCTCGGTTTCGAGCCCTCACCTCCACTGCCGTCTCTTTTCCATGCCCTGGACGAAGGCGACCGCCGTACACGTTGCCACCAAGATCAAGACGAGCTCCGTGGGCATGCTTCCGCAATCGGTATCTCCCCGTCAGCTCGAGACCAGCGTTGCATGCTAGCTGCCGTCGGTGGCAAAGAAGGCGAGTGGTTCGATCCGCTGGACGCATCCGCTGGGCGAGGCGATTCCGGTTCTTATGATCTCCGGGCGCGCAGTGGATCATTGCCCCAGACGGAACCACACGCCAGGACGCCCAGGTGCCGCAAGGCCGCCCATCCGCAGGTCTGCAACGGGTGACCGCCAGCCGCCTCCAGAGGCTCCAGTGGGCGGAAGCCGCAAGCGCCAGCGTTATAATCTCCCTCTGAGCATGCCCGGGGGATCTGCTGCCGTGGAACTGAAGCGAGCCTGCCCCAGTTGCCTTTCGACGGCCCTGGTCGAAGAACGGGGCGAGTGGACCTGTCAACAATGTGGCATGGTCTTCGCCCCGCCACTTGTCTTGTGCCCGAACTGCGGGGGAGCAAACAACCCGGAAAACGACGTGTGTGCTTCCTGTGGGCGGTCCCTGACCCTGATCGATCAGGTGCTTGATCGTCATTCCAGTCCGAGGACGCCAGCGTTTCTTGCTACAGCGCGGGGCCAGGCGGGCCCGCTCAAGGACAGCGAGCAGGTGTCGTCAGATGCCCGGTTCCAGGAATTCCTTGAGATGGACCGCCAGCGGGAGGAGCTCGTTGCCACGCAGGAAGCGCAGAGGCGGAAGTCCGACCTCACGCTCGTTTACATCAGCATCGCGCTGGGTGTGCTCGCACTGGCCTGCCTGGGCGCTGCCGGATGGATGCTGGCCGGCTGATGCAGCCCCCTCCGGAGTATCAGGTTGCCCTGCCCGTCTTTGAGGGCCCGCTCGACTTGCTGCTCGATATTATCGAACGCGATGAACTCGAGATCACCAAGGTCTCTCTGGCCCAGGTGACGGACCAATACCTCGCCTACCTGCGCGGTGTGCCGGAACACGAGATCTCCGACCTGGCCGCCTTTCTGGTGATTGCCGCCCGCCTCTTGCAGATCAAGTCCGAGGCCCTGCTGCCGCGGACTCCGGTGCGGCAGCCCGGAGAAGAGGATCCGGGGGACTTGCTGGCGCGGCAATTGATGGCCTACAAGAAGTACAAACAGGTGGCGATCCAGCTTGCCGAGCGCCAGGACGCGAACCTGCGTGCCTACCTGCGCCTGGCCGCTCCGCCGGCCGTGGAGCCCAAGCTCGACCTGAGCGGCATCGGACTCCCCCACCTGCTGCGTGCCCTACAGGCGGCGCTGGCATCGGGCATGACCCCCGGGGACATCACCCAGGTCGTGGCCTCCCCCGTGGTTCGCATACGCGACAAGATCCGCTGGTTCGTTGCCGCCCTGCGCGCCGGCGGCCGGACCACGTTCCGGGAGGCGATCCGTCAGGCGCGCAGTCGCCTGGAGATCGTGGTAACCTTCCTGGCCTTCCTGGAACTGTTGAAGCGCAGCGCGGTCGAGGCGGAGCAGTCGGAGCTTTTCGGGGAGATCGAGATCGTCAGAGGGCCAGAGTGGCAGGAGGATCAGCTGCCATTGGTCGACCTTGAGTTCGAAGAATAGATGGCGGCAAAGAACACCGCCACGCTGGCTCCGGCTGTGTCGATCATCACGTCCCGCAAGGCGGACGTGCGGCCTTCGACAAAGGACTGGTGGAACTCGTCGCTCAAGGCGAAGAGAAATGCCATGATCACCGCCAGTAGAGCCCGATACCCGCTGGCCAGGCGGGGTGGCAGCGCCCAGAAGTAGGCGGCCGCCAGCAGGGCGTAGCCGATGGCGTGTCCGCTCTTCTTGAAGAGAACATCAAGCTCGCCGAAGTACGGCAGCCGACTCGCCGGCAGCGAGGAGAAAGCGAAGATGGCCATCATCATTCCGATGGCAGGCAACCAGCGCACCACAACGGCCCGGGGAGACATGAAGGCGATTGTACCATCCGCCTCCATGCCCAAGGCGGCGTAGATCCCAGTGCCCAACCGCCTACACACTGAGACCTCGCCGTATCTCCAGCAGCATGCCGACAACCCAGTGGATTGGTGGCCGTGGTGCGACGAAGCACTCGCCCTGGCCCGCCAGTCGGACCGGCCGATCTTCCTCAGTATCGGCTATGCGGCCTGTCATTGGTGCCATGTGATGGCGCACGAATCCTTCGAAGACCCGGTCACGGCAGCTGCGCTCAACCAGGACTTCGTGTCGATCAAGGTCGATCGGGAGGAGCGGCCGGAGTTGGACGCGATCTACATGGATGCCGTTGTGGCGATGACCGGTCAAGGAGGCTGGCCGCTCTCCGCATTCCTCACGCCGGCCGGGGAACCATTCTTCGCCGGCACCTACTTCCCTCCCGAGCGGCGCCACAACCTGCCCGCATTCCGCGAGCTCCTCCAGGCCATCGCTGACGCCTGGAGGACTGATCGCACCAGGCTGCTGGACTCGGCGCAGCGGGTTGTGGAGCATCTGCGCGCCTCCGTCCCGACCGCAGACATGGCGGCGGACGGCGATCCCGAATTGCTCCATGACGTTCCTCACGCGCTGTTCCGCGGATACGACTGGACTCACGGGGGCTGGGGAGGTGCGCCCAAGTTCCCTCAGGCATCTACGGCGGAATTACTGCTGGCGCTGCATCGGCGCAGCGGTGACCGGCTGGTGTTGGATATGGCCGTCGACAGCCTGCATCACATGGCTCGCGGCGGGATCTATGACCAGCTCGGAGGCGGCTTCCATCGGTACGCCGTGGATGCCCGCTGGCTGGTGCCCCACTTCGAGAAGATGCTCTACGACAATGCGCTGCTGGCCCGTGCCTACCTGCACGCCTGGCAAGTCACGGCGGACGCCGCACTGCTGCGCGCCTGCCAGGGGACATTGGACTACTTGCTGCGCGACATGGCCCACCCAGATGGTGGCTTCTTCAGCTCAGAAGACGCGGACTCCGAGGGGGAAGAAGGGACGTTCTACCTGTGGACCCAGGCGGCATTCCGGCAGGCGCTGGGCGCGACTGACCTAGCGGAGTTGGCGGAGGCGGTCTATGGTGTGACGGCTGCCGGCAGCTTCGAAGGGCGCAACATCCTGCACCTGCCCACCCCTCCGACCGCCCACGCCGATCGCTTCGGCCTGACCCCGGACCAGCTGGAGGCCCGTCTCGAACTGGCCCGCACGGCGCTGTTCGAGGCGCGCACCCGGCGCGTCCGACCCAACCGTGACGAGAAGATCCTGACCGACTGGAACGGTTTGCTCTTGGCCACGCTGGCGGAGGCAGCCCAGGCCCTGGGGAATCCACGCTACCTGGCGGCGGCGCAACGGCTGGCGGAATTCCTGCTCTCATCCCTGTCACCGGCAGGCAATCTGCTCCATGCCTGGCGTGACGGGCAGGCTCACATTCCCGCCTTCCTCAAGGACCGCGCTGCCCTGGGTATCGGGTTGCTTTGCCTCTACCAGGCGGACTTCGATAGCCGGTGGTACTCGGCAGCCATGGAGCAGGCTGAAAGGGTGCTGAGTGGCTTTGAAGATCCCTCCGGCGGCTTCTTTGACGTCTCTTCTGACCATGAACGGCTGCTCTTCCGGCCGATGGGCCTACAGGACATGCCCACACCTTCCGGCGGGGCTTTGGCGACCGCACTACTGCTCTTTCTGGCTGAATACGCTGGCGAGCAGAGGTTCGAGCAAGCGGCGCAGAGGGCATGGAGACGTGTCCAAAGCTCTGCCAGCCGGCAGCCGGCCGCATTCGCCTGCTGGCTTCTCGCCCAGGATTTCGCCCTGGGTCCTCGTTGGCAGCTGGCGCTGCTAGGGACGCCATCGGCGCCGGATTTCATCCAGCTGGCCGAAGTGGCTGCTCGAGGCTTCCACCCCCGCCTGGTCGTGGCAGGCGCGCCGCAGCCTCTCCCCGAGGGACCATCGATCCTTGAGGGCCGTGGCCCCATCGCAGGGCGGGCCGCAGCCTACCTCTGCAGGGATTTCACCTGCGACCTACCCACGACCGATCCAGCCGTGCTCGCCGATCAGCTTCAGCGCATCGCCTGAGTTGGGCTTGACGAGAGCTCATCCAGCGGCGAGCCGTTCCCTGCGGCATGCCAGGCACTTGCCCCTGCGCCTCGGATTCGAGGCAAAGGTGCTTCCGATGCTTCGCCACTGGCTTGTGGATAACGAAGCAGTAGCGGAGCTTCGGGACGGCGCGTGCGACCTGCTGGTCATTGGAAGTCGGTCACCGGGCGGCGGCAGGCAATGGTCCGGCTTGCTGCTGAACACGTAAGGGCCGAACTCGCCTGCAGCTCGCTGGGCCTGGTGCTGGTCTTCCGGAAGGAGCCCCCAGCCAACCCGGCCCGAATCCGTACGGGGGCTGCATCCTGCCACTTCGCTAAACGCGAGAACAGAACTCCCTACCGGGGGTCTGATGAAGAAGCATGCCTCTCGCGGGAGACCGCATATGGAGTGGTCTGGGGTCCGAGCAACACGCGAATCTCCTGCGATTCCTCATGATGCGACCGAAGGCTGCGCTTCAGACAACCGCTGCCGCGCCTTCCATCCGAGTGAGTCGCTCTACTCCACTGTGACGCTCTTCGCCAGATTCCGCGGCTGATCGACATCTGCCCCCCGCAGAACCGCCACATGATAGGCAAGCAGCTGCAGAGGGATGATGGTGACCACCGGGCTCAGCAGCCACGGCGTGTCGGGTACCCACAGCACATTGTCCGCCAGCGGAGGCACGAGCGTGTCACCCTCGGTTGCCACCGCGATCACCGCCCCGCCCCGGGCCTTGGTCTGCTCGATCTGGCTGATCATCTTCTCGTACCAGGGATCCTTCGGGGCGATGGCGATCACAGGCATGTCCTTGTCGATCAGCGCGATCGGACCATGCTTCATCTCTCCGGCCGGGTAGGCCTCAGCGTGTATGTACGAGATCTCCTTCAGCTTGAGGGCGCCCTCATAGGCGATGGGCATGTTGATCCCACGGCCCAGGTAGAGACAATGCCAGATTTCCTTGAGCCCCTGGGCGACGACCTCGACCTCCGGCTCGCGCTCGAGAGCCCTGCCGACCAGGTCGGGCACGAGACTGAGATCAGCGACCAACCGCCGGCGCCGCGTGTCGCTGATCGTCTTGCGCATGTCCGCCAGTAGGATCGCCAGCATGTACAGATCGATCAAGGGAGCAGTGAAGGCCTTGGTGGATGCTACACCGATCTCTGGGCCGACCTGCATGCTGATGGCGCCGTCGGCGATCCGCATCGCCTGCGAGCCGACGGCATTGACGATCGACCAGATCCTTGCGCCACCCCGGCGTGCCTCATCGATGGCCGCCAGCGTGTCCGCCGTCTCGCCGGACTGGCTGATCGCCAGCACCACCGTCTGATCGTCGACCAGGGGGTGACGATAGCGAAACTCGGAGGCGATGTCGACCTCCACCGGGATACGGGCAATCGACTCGATCATCACCTTCCCGACCATGCCGGCATGAGCGGCGGTGCCGCAGGCGGTGATCACGATCTTGCGGATGCTGGTGGCGCTGTTTTCGGTCAGCCCCAGTTGGGGGAGCAGGATTCGAGCATCATCGAAGTCCACCCGGCCGGCGATCGTGTCCGTCGAAGAGCGCACCTGTTCGTGGATCTCTTTCTGCATGAAGTGCTTGTACTCGCCCTTCTCGGCGGCCACCGGGTCCCACGCAACGCTGTGGACCTCGGGTCGGACTGCCTGGCCGTCGGTGGTCTCAATGGCGAATTCCCGCTGGCGAACGATCGCCATTTGCCCTGGGTCGAGGAACACCATGCTGCGGGTGTGCTCGAGGATGGCCGGAATGTCGGAGGCGATGAACATCTCGTCTTCGCCGATTCCCAGGACCACGCCGCCGGCATTGCCCAGCCGGGCGGCGACGATCTTGTCCGGTTCATCCGCCGAAAGCAGTACGATCCCGTGTGCACCTTTGAGCAGGCCGAGCATGCGCCGGGCAGACTCGGCCAGGTCATGGCCCATGGCCAGGAACTTCTCCACCAGCTGCACAATGACCTCGGTGTCGGTGTCGGAGCTGAAGGTGACCCCCTCGGACACCAGCTCGTCCTTGAGGAGCAGGAAGTTCTCGACGATCCCGTTGTGGACAACGACCACCCGGCCTGAGGAGCCGATGTGGGGGTGTGCGTTGCGAGCGCTGGGCTCGCCATGCGTCGCCCAACGGGTATGTCCGATGCCGATCCGACCATGGACCGGGTCCGAAGCCAGTGCCGATCCCAGCCGGTCCAGTTTGCCGGCCTCGCGACGAACCTGGAGCGATCCGTCTTGAACCACGGCCAAGCCCGCCGAATCATAGCCGCGGTATTCGAGCCGCTTCAGGCCGGTGTAGATAATCGGCGCAGCGTCGCGCGCGCCGACATAGCCGACGATGCCACACATGCAACGCCTCCGGTAAACTTGCAGATTGGGTTTGACATGCCACTCCGGCGAAGTTGTCCCCTGGTTACCCAGGCGGCCTTGTCCGCAGGATCATGTTGGGCATGGGTCGGGCGGTGGTACGCCCGGAGGGCATCCGCTGATCTCTCGATTTTCCCGGCAGGGCGGTGGAGAGCCGCCTTGTGCGTCCGGTTGGCCCCGCCTCGCGGCGGGGAACCCTCGCCTCGTCACCCCTGTGGGGGCCATGCGCTACCATGCTCGGTTCGGTCCGTGACGCTCCGCGTTCACCTCCCTCCCTGTTTGCCTTTACCCTCTGATTATACCCAACTTGTGATGGCGGGCTTCGTTTCGGCGCGGCTATGCGAACTCCAGATAGTCCGTGGTGGCCTGCGCCAGGTTCGAATACTCGCCGCGCCGGTGCTCCGGCAGCATGGCCGCCAGTACGTACAGCGCCTCGTCCGTCATCCGCCGCAGCTCATCCCGGCTCGGCGTGCGGCCAAGGGGACGAAAGCGAAATGGACTTCCCAGGCGGATCTCCGCGCCACTGCCGCGCCAGGCCTTTGCCGGCCATGGCGCCGGAAAGCCCTCCGTCCCTTCCACCGCCACCGGTACAATCGGCGCCGCACTCCGGTGGGCGACATAGGCGATCCCCTCGCGGGCTCGGATCAGCGCCGGCGAACGCGTCCCTTCCGGCGCCACCAGGATCACCTCCCCATCGGCCAGCACAGCCAGAGCTTTTCGCAATGCCTCCCGGTCGACCTCGCCACGGCGAACAGGGATAACCTGCCACATGCGCGGAAAGAGCCCGATGACCGGATAACCGTACACCTCGATCTTGGCCATCGGGACGATGTTGCGCGGCACCACGCCCAGAACAACCACCGGATCGATGAAGGCGATGTGGTTGATCATCAGGATGGCAGGGCCGTGCGGCGGCAGATTCTCGAGGCCATCCACACTCATGATCTTGACGAACAGCGGAAAGAGCATCCGGCGCAGAATCCAACGGTAGGCATTCCGGCGAGCTTCCATTCGCTCGTGGTCATAGCTCCCGGACAAGCCGCGCGTACGTTTGATCGGGGCCGTCGTCGGGCTGTCCATCCAACCCTACCTTTTCTCGGCTTCGCTGCCGGCTGCCAAAGCCAGCACTCTATCCACGACCTGCTCGATCGACGATCCGGTGGTATCCACAATCACGGCATCCGCCGCCGGTTTCAGCGGGGCAAGGTCCCTGGTTGAATCCAGTCGGTCCCGGTCCTGCAGGCCGCGCAGGATGCTGGCCCGGTCCGCCGGCTGCCCGCGCCCTTCCAGCTCCCGGGCCCTGCGCAGGGCGCGCTGCTCCACGCCAGCATCAAGATACACCTTCAGGTCCGCTTGCGGGAGAACCACCGTCCCGATATCTCGTCCGGCCATTACCACGTCGCCGCGAGCGCCGATCTGACGCTGCACGGCGGTCATGGCCTCGCGCACGCCTCGGTAGGTGGACACCAGGGAGACGGCGCTATCGACCTCCGCCGAGCGGATCGCCCAGGTGACATCCTCACCGGCTGACAACACGTCACACAGACGGCCATCCTTCGTTGAGGCGGGTCGGACATCGATCCTCAAGTCACGCGTCAGCGCCGCCACTCTCGCCTCATCTGCGGTGTCGAGGCCGGCGCGAAGGGCCGCAAGCGTGACGGCGCGGTACATGACCCCCGTGTCCAGGAACAAATAGCCCAGCGCCTCCGCCACCCGCTGGGCCACGGTCGATTTCCCTGACGCCGCGGGACCATCAATGGCGATCGTCCGGGCGAGCCCCATCACTATCCCCGCCTCATGGTTGGAGGCTACCCGGGGGCGGGAGATCGGGGACCACCAAGTCGGATCGAACGAGCAAGATCCAACGTTCAAGCTCCAGCGGTGCGACCCCTCGGACATACCAGTTCAGGATCGCGGGAGGCAGCAGGCCGGTCCAGCCCCAGGAGGCGCGCGTCGCCAGGCTCTGACCGCGGTATTCAGCCCCGAGAGACGAGGCGCGCAAGTTGTACTCGTCCTCTCGCATCAGCAGAATCCCTGGCGCTTCCGCCGAGGCGTTGGTGGGCAGTTCCACCGGCGCACGGCGCAGCGACCATAGCATCGATGCCGGCATCGTTCCATACACTCGGAGCGTCACCGGGTCTGCCGACTCCCGCCGTGCTCCGGCAATGTCATCCAGACTATTCGCCAGGAGCGTCTGACCGCTCGTAGCCGTCGTGCGCGATCGGAGCTCCTGGCCGGTCCCGGCCCAGGAGTTGAAGTTCAGCCTCCAGATCGACCGCAGCCCCAAGAGAGCGAGCAGGCTGAACACGACCACGCCGGTCACAGTCCGCGATTCCTGCCACGACCAGCCCAACCCGATCAGGATGAACATCGTTCCGGCCATGAACACGGCAGCTACAGCCAGAATCAACTGGGACGCCGGGCCCAGCACCTGGGTGGACAGAACCCCGGTGCCGCTGGCGTAGCCGAGCAGCTGGAGCGCGGCGAAACACAGCACAAGACTCATGGCCAGTGCAAGAGCCAGCCGCGAGACCCAACCCGTCCGCTCGCTCAGGTTGCGTCCGAGGTCGAAGAGCGGAAGCCCGGCCAGGATGGACACGGCGGCCGTCGGCCAGATGAGTGCCTCCAGCTGCCGGGCGGGGTAGATGATGGCGATTGCCAGGCTGCCCAGCGCCCAGCATGCCAGCCAGATGCCAACCGCACTCCTGCGGGACGAAGCACTCAAGATGCCGGCGAGGCCCAGCAACACCCAGAAAGGCTGGTAGAGGACAAGCGATCCGAGCAGTGTGATTCCGGACATGTCCGGGTGAACCGCCCAACCGGCGAGCCAGGACCCGACCGCTCCGAAGGCAGCCGGCAGCCCGGAGGGCACGAGACCCAGAGCGGTGGCCGCCACCAGAAACATCACTCCCGCGGTGGCAAGGACCACTCCCCAGTTCCTGCGAGGTGGAGCGGGCAGAGCATCGACGACTCGCCCCCTCAGGCCAAGGTAGATCAGAGAGCCGACCGCCACGCCGGCCAGGCCCGTGACGGCATGTGGGCCGCCGGCGGCGGCCACCCCCACGCAGGCGCCGAGAGTGAGGTTGGCCCAGGGCTTCTCCGGCCAGGAAAGGTAGCCGGCCAAAGCCAGTGCGATCATCAGCAAGGCTGCCATCCCGCTCCCCGGCGCCCGCGCCGACGTAACAAGCACAGGAGCAACCGCAAGCGTGGCGGCAGCCAGAAGGGATGGCCACAGGCCGAACGGCCGGCGAAGCAGCCAGGGGACGAGGACAAGGCAGGAGCCAGCCAGGGCGCCTAGAAGACGGGTCGCGCCGTCCGTGAGCCCGCCGACCTGGAATAACAACGTCGTCCAGGCGTGATACAGAGGATGGACTGCCGCAATGGAGGCGTCCGGCGCCAGCAAGGCCACCGGGAGGCGTCCGGCAACAGCCGCCGCCAAAGCGTGGCGTGCCTGTTCATCGTCAAGCAGCGGCCATGCCGGCTTGGCGAGGCGCAAGCCTGCGGCAGCCAGCAGCACCGCGCCATAGGCCAAGGCTTCCACGTTGACCGACCAGCTTCCCTTCATCCGAATCCTCAATCTGGCTGAGCAGCGTAGATCGAGACTTCATCTGAGGCGTAGACCAGGTCCATGACTGCTTCGAACTTGGCGATATCCGGCGGCGATAGCGAGTACGTCTGCCGTTCCAGCGGGCCGATGTACACGTAGTCGATCCCATAGGCATCCAGGATCGCAGCCAGCTCTGTAGGATCGCGTGTCTGGTACAGTCGGCGGACGTCTTCTCGTCGATTGCCCTGCGGCTCCATCGTACCCCGCCACTGCATTTCATGGAACTCCCAACCGAGCACGCTTTGGAGCCCGGTGTGGGTGGCGACCCGGCCAAACTCGGAGTAGCTCCCACCGACCGCTTCGGCGATCACTCCCGGTGGGAGGAATGCGCGGATCCAGTCGATGCCAGCCGAGTCCCCCGGCCGCTCGCGGTACAGATGTGCAGTCCCGTCGAGGTTGAATCCATTTGGAAATCGAAAGCCGTTGGCCTTGGTCCAGGTCGACAGAACCGGGTAGATCAGGCTGAGCAGCAGCGGAAAAAGCGACAGAGCCCGCAGCGCGCCTTTCCAGGAAGACTCCTTCGGCCAGAGTTGGGTGGCGATGTAGGCGGCGGCCAATCCGAGCAAGATCCAGGCCGCATAGTAGAACTTGAAGATGGTGTTCATTCGGGTCCCAAACAGGTCTCGCAGGTACAGGAACTCCGGTCCGAGAACCAGAAGGAAACCAACTATCGTCATCGCAACGACGAATGGGGCCTCTTCCGCTTCCTTGGCCATGCGCCCAGGTCGCCGGATCTGCCGCATGAGAATGAACGCCAACCCTAGAGCGGAACTCAACGCGATCGGTGTCAGCGCCGCCTGGAGACGGCGGTACGTGCCGAGGTTGAGCGCTTCCCGAACCGACCCGGCCGAGAGCTGGTTCAGGGCATCCGTCACCGCCTGTGGATCGGCCGCCATCGCCGCGCCTGCCAGCAGGATCGAGGCCAGCCAGAGGCCCAAGGGCAGGCCCCCCGCGACGGCAAGCAGCAGCCAGGTATCACGACGGCTCCAGCCGGCGGATGCCCTCCAGATCAGCCACACGCCGATCGGCAGGAAGAGCACAAGGAACATGACCAGAAACTGCGCGAAGCGTGTTGGGAAGAACAAGTTGGGAAGGATCCCGGCTGCCTGGGAGGTGAATGTCGGATACCACGGAAGGTAGAGCAAGATCCCAAGCACGAGAATGCTGAGGACCGTCAACACGGTCGGGCCCAGGACGGCCTGCCAGTGCTCCCCTTTCCCTCGCCATAGGAGCACAAGGAACAGCAGCGACAGGTAGATCGGCAGGTCCCAGGTGTTCAGGAAGGCCAGCGCGCCAAACAGCCAGGCTGCAATCACAAGTTCCCGACCATCCAGCCAGGAGGGCAGCAGACCGCTGACGGTACCTATCAACAACCCTCCCGCGCCGAGGAGCAGGCTGCCGAGTGCAAGAGCCCGTACCGCGGCTGCGGCGCCGGCCGCAATCGAGCCGGTACCCTGGTAGCCAACTGCGCCCTGGACGGCAGCAATCGCAAGGATCAATGCCGCGCCTGCATAGAGAAGACGTCGAGCCGATGGTGGCTGCAGCTTGAGTCCGCCGAATCGGATCTGGTGCTGGGCGCGCGGCCCGACGAGGAACACCTGCAAGGCGAAGGCGACGGCCAGCAGGACAAAGGGCAGCGCCAGGAGATGCGGGTGATTGTCCGCCAGCAGGAATGAGAAGAACGGGAATTCATCGATGACTTCGATGTCCGCACCGACAAGGTTCTTGTCATGGACAACGCGCGAGGCTCGCCACCACCAAAGGAACCGATCGGGCATCAGGCTTGGGGGGGAAGGCGGTGGAGAGTTGAGGTCCTTCAAGTCCAGCCAGGTCCAAAAACGGGAGGTGAGGGTGCCATCTGCCGCGGCTCGCCAGCCGATGTGCCCCGACCACAGCACATCCAGCAAGGCCTCGAGGTTGGAGGCGATCACCACGAACAGCGGCCCGAGCAAGGCAGCCGCGTGCCGGAGCACCGCCTCACGGCTGTGCAGCAAGCTAAGCAAGATCGACCAGGCGCCCAGACAGGTCAGGCCAAACCACATGGCGTTCCCCAGGTTGAACGCTAGACCGGCCGAAACGCCTGTCAGCCGCGCCATCAGCGCCAGCAGCACATAACCGAAGTAGTAGTACGAAATCGCAAAACCCGACAGCCAGGGATCGTGCGGGGGAAAGCGGGGAGACTGCAGAATGGCGTTGAGGTACGCCAGCTCCATCGGCTTCTCGGTAGCGACGATTTCGGGATTGGCGGCGCGGACAACCGCCCAGCCGGCGAATGTCACCAGGAAAAGTCCTTCCGTCCACAGGATGGTGCGCGCGTGCTGGCGGACCCACAGCCAGGTTTCGTGTCGACGGCTATAGCCGGCGGCCAGCGACAGGGCGCTCAGCAAGAGCACCGCGCCGAACGCGCCGGGGAAGTCATTGCGCAAGAACCCGACGGACGCGCCCAACCACAGGAAATACCCCGTCACAAGCAGACCGAGGGCCCGACTGATGCCGTAGCCTCGATCTGCCAGCCGGGGGAAGATCCGGTAGACAATCGGAAAGGCCGCCACGCCCAGAATCGCACTCCACAGCCACCACACGACGACCTGTGCGATCATGGCACGACCTCGTAAACCGTCGTGTTACGCTGCTGGAAGACCGGCTTGAGCACCCCCTGCTCTGCCATGCGCGGGAACTTCAACAATCCGCCTGTCGGACAAACCAGCGCTGAGCCTGGGGTGTTCGGATCGCTCGACCAACACTCAAATTCAGTCGTGTCCGGCTGGGGCATCCCCAACGGCCATCCGCTAAGGTCGCAGACGACGCCACCCGTCTCCACCACCGCCGTGCACGGCTGAATGGTCTCGAAATACGCCCGTTCGAGTTCTCCCACGACCACATAGCGGACATCGTAACGATCGAGGAAGGCCCGCGCCTCGTCTATCGAGTGGGAAAGATAGAAATCATTGATCTCCAGCGCTCGATCGGTGACCACCGCGTCACCGGCAACCAGGCGTTGCTGCCGCTGGTGCCAGTTCCAGCCTAGCACGCCGGGCAGTCCGGTGTTGATCGTGAAACGGGATCCCCACCGGTACTCGGGTATGTTGGCTTCGACGATCACAGGCGAACCCACCACGTTGTCCTGCATCCAGCGGATGGCGGCGTAGTCGTCCGCCAAGCCAAACGACTTCCCCAGATCGTGGTAGGTCGAGGTCAGCATGTAGGCCATGCCGTCCAGTCCGCGCGGTGCCTCCTCGGAGATCCGATCTCGCAGCTTGGCTGCGGTCGCCGTCACCGGATAGGCCAGAGCGAAGCCGGCCAGCAGAACCAGGCCGATGGTCCAGGTCCGCCGCCAGCCGGTCGACCACTGCGGCAGATCGGCCCAGGTCCAGGCCAGCGCTGCCGCCGATGTCAGAGCGAAGATCTCCCACACCTGGAGGTAGAACTTGAATACGGTATTCATGCGCGAGATGTCCCCGACGGCGACGACAACCTCGACCAGGAATGTCAGGGCGAGCCCGGCACCGGTCAGGACCAGGGCGTAGCGCTTCTCGACCGGCTGTCCCGGTCGAAGAAACAACAGACCAGCCCAGGCGAGCAGAGGGACAACCACAAGCGCGATCGAGTAGCCCATGGCGACCAGGCCGATGGTTGCCAAGGCCAGTCCGAGGCTGGCGGCAAGGATCAGCCCGGCGTGCGGCCGAAGCCGGCCGAGGCGCGAAAGCGGAGTGGCCGCCATCCACTGTCGCGTCTCCCATCCGAACCACAGGATCAAGAGGAAGAGGAACAGACCGTGCACTGTGAAGTAGGCGTCCAGGTGGGTGGTCGACCCCTTCCAACGGTCGATCTCGCCGTAGGCCTCGCCGTACCAACGGTGGTACGGCAAATACAGCACCCGCGCCAGCCCTATCAACATCAGCACCGAAAGGGCTGCGTCCATAAGCGTGCGCCAGTCGAGCTTCTTACGCCGAACCCAGGCCGCGGCGGCCACACCCACAACTACCAAAGCAGTGTAATCCGGCGCGTCCGCCAGGTTGGTCGGCCCGATCGCTCCCACGATCAATGCCCCCACCCACAGAGCCAGCAGGATGTCGAGGCGTTTGCGCCGGCGATGGTCATCGGCCTCGATCAGCCAGGCCAGCAGCCAGACGATCGTCAGCGTCGTCAGCAGGCGGCTGAACATGTGGGCGTGAAGATCGGCGTAGAGGAAGGTGAAGAAGGGGAATTCCGTGATCGGGCCGGCCTCGCCCTCCTCTGGTGGAATGGCCCGACTGGGCTCCCAATACCACGCGTCGAGTCCATAGGGAACGGTCGCCTGTAGGGTCAGGTAGCGCCCAGCACCCACCACCGCCCGCAGCAACCCGGGCATCACCCTTTCAGCACTCTCGGCCGAAGGCGTCCCGATTCGCTTGAAGCCGGTGTACACCATTCGGGCCGTGCCCAGGTTGCCCAGCAACACCAACGCCAGCGCGGCCGAGACGCCGGCAAGGCGCGCACAGCGCAGCCCGGAACAGCGACGGCCAGCCAGCGTGCGGGCGACCAGGTTGGATCCACCAGAGTACGCCACCAGTCCAATCATGGCGAAGAAAGTGGGCAACACCAGGTTGTAGGCGATCGCCGGCTCAATACCGAGCAGCTTGATCGGCACGGCCGCCAGGACGAAGCCGTAGTAGTAATAGTTGATATACCCGCCAGCGAACCAGGGGTCGTACGGTGGGAAGGTGGTGCTTTTCAAGACCGCC
>CAZBJQ010000013.1:0-33056 GCA_964492235.1 uncultured Anaerolineaceae bacterium
TTCGAAGTCAGGCGCTCTATCCATTGAGCTACGGGGGCGTATTCGAATTATACCCTTGCCGGCACGCAGTCACAGGTCGGTCTCGAGCAGGATGCCAGCTCCGGGCGCTCTAAGTGTCCGCCGCTGAAGAACGGAGTCTGCCTGCAAACGATCCGAGAGAAAGCCCAGGGTGCAGGCAAGTGCCTGGAAGCGAGCATGCCCTTGGCGGCGGCATGCTGAATCCGTGGGCCGCTGCAGCTCCTCGGTCGTCAAGGCAAAGACCTCAGGCTTAGGCGCGAGCAGAGGGGACTGAGAGGACCGCGCTTCGTGGCGCCAGGGCAGGTGCCCGCCGTTCATTTCTCCTTGCCGACGACCCGAGCCGCGCACCGGCCCCAGGCACGTCTATCCTGGACTTATGCCCGCCGACGCCGGCTCCGAGGCCTCCACGACCCCGGTTGATGTCATCGGGGGCCTGTTCCCCGCGTGGATGTCGGTCTGCTCCACTTCCTGGGTTGGGCAGCACATCGGCTCACCCGGTCCTTGGATGGTCATGTTCACAGCGATCAGATTCCACGATGGCCACGTTCTCGACCAGAATGCGGTCCCCGGGCAACGTGGACGCCAAGTCAGTAGGCACCCCTCCAACTTCATGGACAACATGCAGGCTGTGGAAACTGCCGCTGCCGCCACTGGAGGTGACCAGAACGACGGCTGCCGAAGGAACTCCGTTGAGCTCCTCGAAGGCGATGTCCTGGGTGAGCGAGAGGACGCTCTATGAAGCTGAGCCAGGCGCGGCTTATGCCCGATCCGCGCCCTGGACCAGCTCGAAGGGGCCTGAGTCGACCATCTCGGTCAAGACGGCATGTTGCCCTGCACGTCACTGCTGCGGAAGAAGGCGCACTCCGCTGTGACGCCGGGGGCTGAGGGCGTGCGTGAGGCGGAGGCGCCAAGTCCAGCCGCCAGGTCTGACGATTCCGTGACGTACAGTAGGCGCTGCATCCAGGTTCGCCGCTCTTGAGTCTCCTGCCGACCGAAAGCGTCAGCCCGTGCAGGCCGCTCCAAGCTGTGGTGACTGACGGGCCGGCGGCATCTTGACAGCCTCGACCCTCGCGGTGAGGTCGGCGTGACCTGCGCCTGAGCAGCTTCAAGCATTCGAATCACGGTGCCTTTGCCATGACCGTTCGAACCTGCGGATCGCGCGTGCGATGTGTGGGGCCTCGGGATCTGCTTGTGGACGGTGCTGCTTTACCAGGCGCATGGCCTGATCGGAGGCCATTCCTTGGCCGATCAGGATGGCGCAGGCCATGGCCACGCTGCGGTGGCGTCCTTCCCGGCAGTAGGCCATGACTCCATCTCCGGCTTGGATCGCGGCGAGCGCCGCCCGCACGCCCCGCCTGAGCATCCAGATCGGAACCGCCAGTCCAGGGGTGTCCAGGCTGGGGAGCCAGAGCACCCTCAGAGGGGGAGACGAGAATGGGGAAGGGGCCCGGACCGGGATCATGTTTAGGACAAGGCGAACCCCGAGGCCCGCGATCTCCGCGGCGTTCTCAGCCCGCGGTCGGGCGGCGATGAACAGGTTGTCGGTGACCCTGGATGCATCCATGTTGTACCAACCTGTTTCGGGCGGGAAACCTGTGGGTGCTCGGCCCGGGATGGGGTCGCCTTCCCGCATCGGGTTTGAGTTCGGCCGATGATATCACGAGGGTCGAGTCGCGAGGCCGTCTGGACCAGTATGTTGAACGAGGCGGCGTTGATCGAACCTCCTGGCATCCGCTCCGGGACCGATCCAGTTCGCATCGCGGGAGGCACGCCGGTATGCGGACCCCGGAACCATGATACAAAGGGCTCTATAGGTGTGGTATCCAACCCCTCTACTAAACCCAACTCAGGCTTTCGAAGACGGGCAACAAGGAGGAGGAATCATGAACTTAGCCAGCGCAGAGACCAAGGAGATGAACGCTGCTCCCTGGTGGCTCATTCTGCTCGAGTCCATTGCATTCCTCATGATCGGCGTTCTGCTGCTCACCAACCCGGGTGCGACCACTGCAGTCCTGGTCCAGGTGCTGGGCATCTACTGGATCATCAGTGGTGTGTTCAACCTGGTGTATATGTTCATCGATCAATCGAAGTGGGGCTGGAAGCTCGTCATTGGCATCTTGGGCATCGTCGCCGGCGTGCTCGTGCTGCAGCACCCGATCTGGTCGACGGTCCTGATCCCGACGACGCTGGTCTGGCTTCTGGGCTTCACGGGGGTGTTTATGGGCATCGTGAAGCTAATCACGGCCTTCCAGGGCGCTGGCTGGGGACAGGGGATCCTGGGCATCGTCTTGATCCTGCTCGCTTTGTACCTCATGTTCAATCCGCTGGCCGGGGCCATCGGGCTGCCACTCGTTCTGGGGATCTTCGGGATCGTCGGCGGCATCCTCGGCATTGTATTCGCGTTCCGTGTGAAATAGGCTCCTACGTCGAAGCGGGATACGACGACGTAGGGCGGGGCTTGTCACCAATCCCCGCCCTTCGTGTTAACGCCCTTCGAGCTGCTCTCTCCTGTCGCTCGGCGCCTGAGGTGGCTGGTTGTCGGCGCGGCGGCGAACGCCTATACTTGCAGGGCGCACTTCTGGATGCGCCGCGGAGCAAGGAGGCCGCGTCTCGCCCCGCAGAGTGGGTTGGGTGGCGGCGCGGAAAGCGATGGGGAGTTGGGTCGGACGCATCCCGCTAATCATACGCCTGCTGCTGGCCAACGCCGCCGTGATCGTTACGGGCGCGGTCGTTGGCACATTGGTCACGCGGGCGCTGCCGCACGAGTCGCCCATCTCCCTTGCCCTGGCCTTCGCCATGGTGGGCGTCGCCCTGAGCCTGGCTCTTAACTACGCCGTGCTCCATTACACTCTCCGACCCCTGTCCTGGCTGACCACGACTGTCCATCAGGTGCAGGACGGACACACTTCCGTCCGGGCGGTGCTTGACGCCGATCAGGACCCCGAGATCGCCCGGCTGTCGCTGGCTCTGAACACCATGCTCGACCGGCTGGCGGCGCATACGCAGACGATTGAGGCCAACCAGGAGCAACTGCGGGCGCTGTCGATCAAGGTCATCACGGCCCAGGAGGAGGAACGGCGACGGATCGCTCGGGAACTTCACGATGACACCAGCCAGGCGCTGGCCAGCCTGCTGATCCAGTTGGAGCGGATGGACGGGGCGATCCCGGATGAGCTGGTGGAGCTGAAGCAGCGGCTGTCGGCGGCACGGGAGCTGACGCTGCAGACGATGGATGGTCTGAGGACGCTGGTGGCGGACCTGCGGCCGCTTGTGCTGGATGACCTGGGGCTGGTGCCGGCCATTCGCTGGTACGCCAAGAATCGGCTGGAGCCGGAGGGCATCGACCTCGAATTCGAAGCGGACGAAAGACTCCCTCGCCTGGCTCCAGAGATCGAGATCGCTCTGTTCCGAATCGCCCAGGAGGCCATCAGCAACGTCGTGCGCCATGCGGATGCCAGCCTGGTGCGCCTGAGCCTGACCTGCAACGAGGATGTGCGGCTGTACGTGGAAGACGACGGCGCCGGATTCGACGAAGGCCAAGTGCAGACATCGCCCAGCGGTTCCCACATGGGCTTATTCGGCATCCGGGAACGGGTTGCTGCCCTGGGCGGCCAGATGGAGCTTTCGACTCTCTCCGGCAGAGGTACTACGCTGCGGATTCAGTTGCCAGCGTACGAGGCTGCGACGTGAAACCGACGGGTAGCATCCGGGTCCTGCTGGCGGACGACCACGCCGTTCTGCGGGACGGCATCCGGGCCCTGCTGGAGGACGAGGCGGATATCCAGGTGATTGGCGAAGCAGAGGACGGCAGGACGGCAGTCGAGCAGGCCCGTCGCTTGCGCCCGGACGTTGTCATCATGGATATCGGCATGCCCTTGCTGAATGGGCTGGAGGCGACGCGGCAGATCAAGCGGGATTGTCCGGAGACGAAGGTCCTGATCTTGACCATGCATGAGAATCCGGAGTACGTGCCGCAGGTTCTCTCCGCCGGCGGGTCGGGGTATGTGTTGAAACAAGCGGCCGGAAGAGAACTTGTGACGGCGATCCGGGCGGTGGCGAAGGGGGAGGCCCAGTTTTCGCCGAGCGTGGCTCGGACGCTGGCCGACCTGTACCTGCAGAGTCTGGAGGCGGAGGCCGTCCACGATCCGTACGACGACCTGACGCCGCGCGAGCGAGAAGTGCTGCAATTGATCGCCGAGGGCTTCCCCAACCGCAAGATCGCTGAGGTGTTGAGCTTGAGCGTGAAGACGGTGAAGACCCACCGCCTTCACCTGATGCAGAAGCTCGGATTACATGATCGGGCCGAGTTGATCAAGTACGCATTCCAGAAGGGAATTATCACGGGCTGATCGGCCAGCTATGGCCTTTTGCCAGCAGTTGCAGCGCCGGCCTTCCGCCTTACCTTGCGCATAGCCACACAGGAGCCTGTCTCACCGGCGTGCACCCCAAGCATGTGCCGGTTTTTCTCCACCCTCAGGAGGGAAGATCTAAGGTCGTGGGCTGATGGCGAAGCCCGCGCCTCCCGCCCTAGACTGGGAGAGATGATGGACAGGGCGGATCGTGCGGGCGATGATCGAACACCTACGGGATAGTCCGTGGGGGTGGGCGGTGGCCACGGCTGCCGCCTGCGCTTTAGCCGGTGGTGGCACGGCCTACTTGGCGTTCTCGGGATTCGGGTGGACCGCGCAGGTGGCATGGGTGGCAGGCTGCGCTGGCGTGGCCTTCGCCCTGGCCGGGATCGCCTCGCGGCGCTGGGCCTCGCGCACGGACCTGCTGAGGCTCGCCGAACAGATCCTCTCGCTGCTGGACGGGCAATCACTTTCTCTGCAGGAAGAGCACAGGCAAATCGAGCGCCTGCAGGCGGCAATCTCCGACGAGGCACTGCGCCAACAAATCCACGACCAGTTGGCCGGCAGCGCACAGCCGAACCTGGCGGCGCTCATAGGCCAACTGACGCAGGCCGAAGAGGCTGTTCCGGCGGCAGCCCCCGTGACCCGATCGTGGATTTCCCACGCCCGCCAGATCGCCTGCCATACCCGTCTGCAGTTGGAGCAGGTTCGGGAGGATGTGGGTGGAAAGTAGCCCAGCACGTCGTCCGCTCGACCTCGATGACCTGCATGCCGCCTGGGTAGGGGAGATCGAGGTCCTTAGCGAGCAGAAGCTGCTGGCGTGCTACCAGTGCGGGCGATGTTCGGCCGGGTGTCCCATGGTCGATGAGATGGACTTGCTGCCTAACCAGGTCATGCGGCTGGCGCAGCTGGGGGTGCAGTCGGTGCTCTCCAGCCAATCGGTTTGGGTGTGCGCCTCCTGCCTGACGTGTCACGCCCGCTGTCCAAAGGGGATCGACCTGCCGCGCGTAATGGAGGCGATCCGCATCCTGGCTATGCGGGCCAGCGGGGCCCACCTGCTGGCCGGTGAGTTGTCTGTGCAGGTCTTGACCGAGGCGCCCCCAATGGCGGTCATCGGCGCCCTGCGCAAGGCCGGAGGCTGAGCGGTGGCCGCCTCGTATGCCTACTTCCCCGGGTGCAGCCTGCGTTCCCACGCCCAAACCTATGAGGCGCAGGCGAAGGCCGCGGCCGTTGCCCTGGGTTTCGAGTTGTCGGAGCTGCCCGACTGGAACTGCTGCGGTGCGACCTTCCCGCTCAACGCCGAGAACGTCATGGAGCTGATCGCACCGGCGCGCCTCCTGATCGCGGCCGAGAAGGCGGGCGGTGACCTGGTCACGTTGTGCGCCGTGTGTTTCCATGTCCTGCGGCGCTCAGCGCACTTCCTCGGCACGCACCCGTTTGCCCTGGAGCGGCTCAATGCCTTCGTCGAAGAAGGCCCGTACGAAGGAAAGGCCCGGGCGAGGCATTACCTAGAAGTTCTTCGGGACGATCTCGGCTGGGAGGCGGTGAAGGCGCGCGTCGAACGACCCCAGACCGGCGCCCGCCTCGCCGCCTACTACGGGTGCATGCTGCTGCGGCCTAGTGCCGAGATAGGCCTGGATGACCCCGAACGTCCGAGCGTCCTTGAGGACATGATCGAGGCGGTCGGGGCGGAGGCGGTGCCGTTCGCACAGGGAACCGAGTGCTGCGGCTCCTACCTGTCGGTCACGGAGCCCGATGCCGCCGATCGGGCGGGGGCGAAGGTGATCCAGTCCGCCCGCGCCGCCGGCGCCAGGGCCGTGCTGACCGCCTGCCCGCTGTGCAAATACAACCTGGAACGAGCGCAGCGCAGCCTGCCGCAGCCCGAACGGCTCCCAGTTGCGTACTTCACCGAACTGCTCACAGCCGCCTTCGGTGTTGGTGTGTCGTCTGATGCGCCATGGTTGACGCAGGTGGTTGCATGACAGGCACCCCGCAGCCAGCCGCCCTGGTCATCGGCGCCGGCATCGCCGGCATCCAGGCGGCGCTGGACATCGCCAACAGCGGCTATCGATCGGTGGTGGTTGAGTCGGAGCCCTCGATCGGCGGGCACATGGCCCAGCTGTCCGAGACCTTCCCGACGCTCGACTGCTCTCAGTGCATCATGACGCCGCGCACGGTGGAGGTCGGCCGGCACGAGCTGATCGACCTGCGGACCTACAGCCAGGTGGACGACATCCGACGGTCGCCGGATGGTCGATCATTCCAGGTCCGCATACGGCGCCGCGCCGCCTATGTCGACTGGGATAAATGCACCGGCTGCGGCGTGTGCCAGGAGAAATGCCCATTCAAGCTCCCCTCGGACTTCGAACGGGGCATCGGGACGCGCAAGGTGATCTATACGCTCTCGCCACAGGCTGTCCCGAACAAGCCGGTGATTGACGCCGAACACTGCCGCTACCTGATCAGCAAGCGAGAGATCGAGAGCGGCGTCGCGCCCGCCGTCACCAAGTCGGGCAAGCCGGCCGAGCCGAAGTGCGGTGCGTGTGCCAAGTTCTGCCCCACCGAAGCCATCCTTTGGGAGCAACAGGATCGTTTCGAGGAGGTCGAAGTCGGGGCGGTGGTTCTGGCGACCGGGTTTGACCTGATGCCGCCGGCCCAACTCGGCGAGTACGGCGGGGGGCTGTTGCCCGACGTGGTCGACGGGCTTAGCTTCGAGCGACTGCTGGCAGCCAGCGGACCGACGGCTGGACACGTCTTGCGGCCTTCCGACGGCAAGGAGCCCAGGCGGGTGGTCTTCATTCAGTGCTGCGGCTCGCGTGACCCGGCGCGCGGACAACCCCATTGCTCGAAGATTTGCTGCATGTACACGGCCAAGCAGGCCATCCTGTACAAGCACCGCGTCCATGGCGGCGAGGCCGTCGTGTTCTACATAGACGTGCGCGCCGGGGGGAAAGGATACGAGGAGTTCCTGACACGAGCGCAGGTCGATGAGCAGGTCGAGTACCTGCGGGGCAAGGTGAGCCGCGTGTTCGCCGACGACGGTCACCTGGTGGTCAAAGGGGCCGACACACTGAGCCATCGTCCGGTGGAGATGGAAGCCGACATGGTGGTATTGGCCATGGCCGTCCAGCCCCGGCCGGAGACAAGGCGCCTGGCAGAGATGCTCGGCCTTCCGACGGACGCTGCGGGGTTCGTCTGCGGGCTGGATGAGGAACTGGCCCCGATCGAAACCACGCAGGTTGGGGTCTTTGTGGCTGGCACCGTCCAGGGGCCGAAGGACATCCCGGAGACGGTGGCGCAGGGAAGCGCCGCAGCCGCCAAGGTGATCCGGCTCCTGCGGAGCCGGGAGCTGGAGGCGGTGTGAGGCGCGGGCTGCAGGCCATTGGCAGTGGCCGAGATGTGAGGCGTGGGAGGCGCGAGGCGTGAGCCGAGTCGGAGTCTTCGTCTGCCATTGTGGCCACAACATCGCCGGCAGCCTGGATGTCGAAAGGCTGATGACGAGCGTGCGCGACCACCCCGATGTGGCTCATGCTGCCGACTACCGCTACATGTGCTCAGAGCCCGGCCAGGCGCTGATCCGCTCAGCCATCACCGAGCACCAGCTGGATGCGGTCGTCGTGGCCGCCTGCTCCCCGGCGATGCATGAGAACACGTTCCGCAAGGCGGCGGCCTCCGCCGGCGTCAACGCCTACCGCTGTGAGTGCGCCAACATCCGCGAGCAGGTGTCGTGGGTCCATCAGAACCAGCAAGAGGCGGCGACAGTGAAGGCCGAGGAGATCGTGCGGTCCATCGTGGAGAAGGTGCGGCGGAATGCCAGGCTGGACCCGATCCACCTGCCGCTGACCCGGCGCTGCCTGGTTGTCGGCGGCGGCATCAGTGGACTGCAGGCCGCTCTCGATTTGGCGGAAGCCGGCTACCCGGTCGTACTGGTGGAACGCGAGACCGCCCTCGGCGGGAAGATGCGCCGCCTCAGTCGCACCTTCCTGAACCTCTCGGATGGAGAGCAGCTGCTGCGTGAGCAGATAGATGCCGCCGAGGCGCACCCTCGCATTCAGGTGCTGACAAGCGCCCAGGTTCGGGAGGTTGCAGGTTACGTGGGCAACTTCCAGGTCAAGGTGGTCCGCTGCGAGCTTGACGGGGAGGTCGAATTCGCCTTCGATATCGGCGCAGTTGTGATCGCCACCGGCTGGGATGCCTTCGATATGGGCCGCCTCGCAGACTACGGTGGCGGCGTGATCCCGGACGTCGTGGACACGCTGACGTTCGAGCAGATGCTCTCGGCGCCGGAAGGGATCCGACGGCCCTCAGACGGTCGAGTCCCGCGGCAGGTCGTGTTCATCCAGTGTGCCGGGTCGCGCGATCCGGAGCGTGGGGTGCCGTACTGTTCGAAGGTGTGCTGCATGGTCGTCGCCAAGCAGGCGCGCGCCTATCGAGAGCAGGTTCCGGAAGGAGGCGCCTGTGTCTTCCATACCGATATCCGCTCGGCCGGGAAGGGCTATGAGGAGTACGTTCAGCAGGCAGCCGAGACGTACGGCGTGCTGTACCTGCGAGGAAAGGTCAGCCGTGTTTTCGAGGCAAGCGGCAAGCTCAAGGTGTGGGGCGTCGACACCTTGGCCGGCCTGGAGCTCGAGCTGTCGCCGGACATGGTAGTGCTGGCGACGCCGCTAACCGCCGCCCGGGGCGCGCAGCAGCTGGCGCAGTTGCTCCACGTCACCACGGATTCGGCGGGATTCTTCAGCGAGGCCCACCCGAAGCTGCGCCCGGTCGAAACGTTGACAGCCGGCGTCTTCCTGGCCGGGTGTTGCCAGGGGCCGAAGGACATCCCGGAATCGGTTGCTCAGGCCAGCGCGGCTGCCGCCAAGGTCATGCAGCTGTTCTCGCAGGATACGCTTTCGCAATCGCCAACGGTCGCCATGGTCGATCCCGACCTGTGTGCCGGCTGTGGTGCCTGCCTGGAGGCATGTCCCTATGGTGCCCGGGCGCTGCACGCATTCCGCCCGATCGCCGCCGTCAACCCGGCGCTTTGTCAGGGGTGCGGCGCATGTGCCGTCGTTTGCCCCAATAAGGCGACTGAGATCGTGAATTGGGATGCCAGCCAGATCCTGGCCATGGTGGGTGAGGTGAGCTAGGTGATGGAGCTTTTGCAGGCGGTCGAACAGCAGGCGCACCAAGAACTCCGGCTGTGCTACCAGTGCCACAAGTGCACTGCCGGGTGCCCCGCCTCTGCCGACATGCTCTTTGGCCCCGACCGCCTCATCCGCCTGATCCAGATGGGCGAGGATCGGCGGGTGCTCACCAGCCCTGATCTCTGGCTGTGTGCCGGGTGCGGGACCTGTGGCGCCAGGTGCCCCAATGGCATCGACATGGCGCCTGTGATGGATGCGCTGCGCGCAGCGTCTCTCTCCGGCGGCTATCGTCCCGGTGATCCCGGCGCTCTCGCCTTCCACCGGCTCTTCATGGCCGTCACCCGCCGGCTCGGACGCTCGCATGAGGCTTCGTTGCTCATCCTCTACAAGATCCGCTCCGGGAATCTGTTCTCCGATCTCGGTTCGGGCATCCGTCTCGTGCTCAAAGGGAAGATCCCGCTCGTGCCGCGCAGGATCGCCGGATGGGAGCAGGTGGCCGCCGTGATCCAGGAGCGTCTCAAGATCCCCCGGCGGCGTAGGCCGGATAGTCATGCGGTCGGGAGCGGGCGATGGAACTAGGCTACTACCCCGGCTGCAGCCTGCACTCCACCGGACAGGAATTCGACCTGTCGGTGCGTGCCGTGTTCGGAAAGCTGGACATCGACCTCCTGGAGCTGGAGGACTGGTCCTGCTGCGGCGCTTCGTCGGCCCATGCCCTCGACCCCGGGTTGGGCGTGCTCCTACCGGCGCGCAACCTGGCCATCGCCGATCGGGCGGGGCGAGACGTGGTCATGCCCTGCGCTGCCTGCTACAACCGCCACGTCGTCGCGGCCTCACGCTTGGAGACAGATCCAACCCTGCGGGCACAGGCCGAGGCGGTGTACGGGCTGGCGGCTGCCGAGCGAGTTCGGATCCGACCTGTGCTTGGTGTGCTGTGTCAGGACGTGCCGCGGCCCGAGCTGCTCGCCAGACAGGTCCGTTCGTTGGCGAGCCTGCCGGTGGTTTCGTACTACGGCTGTCTGCTCCTCCGGCCGCAGTCGACGATGCGGTTCGAGAACCCGGAGCATCCGGTCCTGATGGATCTGCTGCTTGACGACCTGGGAGCGGACACGCGCCGGTGGTCCTACGCCAGCGAGTGCTGTGGCGGCGGCCTGGCACTGACCAGCCCGTCGACGGTGAAGCGCCTGGTCCAGCGGCTGGTGGGTGCCGCGCGTGAGGCAGGCGCGGAAGCGATGGTCACCAGCTGTCCGCTGTGCCAGGTCAATCTGGAGATGCGACAGGCCGGGGATGCTCTGCCGGTCTTGTACATCACCGAACTGGTCGGCGCGGCCATGGGCGTGAGCTCACCGCGCTGGTGGAAGAAGCATCTGATCGATCCGGCGCCGACGCTGCGGAAGTACGGTCTGGCGGATTGAGGCACTGAGCGACCAATGGGCGCATCGTTGATGGACATGACCAAGGACTTGAAGCCAACACCGATCCTGTCCACGACGTCACCGGCGGAGAAGGATGGTGTCGTCGGCGCCGCCCTGGTCGTCGGTGGAGGCATCGGCGGGATGCAGGCTGCGCTTGACCTGGCGGAAGCCGGCATCAAGGTCTACCTCGTCGAGCACTCCCCGGCGATCGGCGGGACGATGGCGCAGCTCGACAAGACCTTCCCCACGAACGACTGCGCCATGTGCATCATGTCCCCCAAGCTCGTCGATGTGGGACGCCATCTCAACATAGAGGTCCTAACGGACTCCGACCTGCAGTCGCTCGATGGAGCCCCGGGCCAGTTCCAGGCAACGGTCCTCCGTCGGCCGCGCTTCATCCGCCTCGACCGCTGCACAGGCTGCGGGGAGTGCGCCACGGTCTGCCCGATCGATCGGCCGGACGAGTTCAACTGGGGGTTGTCCGAGCGCCACGCGGTTTACAAACGGTATCCGCAGGCTATCCCCATCGCCTATGCCATCGAGAAAGCAGGGGTCTCTCCGTGCCGAGACGCCTGCCCGATCCACCAGCGGGCGCAGGGCTATGTCGCGCTGATTCGCAAAGGCCGCTTTGCCGACGCCTATCGAACGATCCTGGAGGAGAACCCCTTCCCCTCCATCTGCGGACGCATCTGCAACCACCGCTGTGAAGATGCCTGTTCGCGCGGGCAGGTGGACGCACCGCTGAACCTGATGGCGCTCAAGCGTTTCGCGGCCGATTGGGCCTGGGAGCAGCGCCTCGCCGGCGCCTTCGAGCCTCCGGTGCGGCTGGCGGAAGAATCGACGGGAGATCGAGTGGCGGTCGTCGGCGCCGGCCCGGCCGGCCTCACCTGTGCGCAGGACCTGGCCCGCAAGGGCCATGCGGTCACGGTCTTCGAGGCGCTGCCCGTCCCCGGCGGGATGATGCGCGTCGGCATCCCATCCTTCCGTTTGGGGGGAGAGGCCCTCGAGCGAGAGATCGACGACATCCTGGCGCAGGGAGTTGAGCTTCGGTTGAACCACCGCGTCGAGGACGTGCAGGCGCTGCTCACGGACGGATTCGGCGCCGTCTTCGTGGCCATCGGTGCCCACGGCGGGGTGCGGCTCCCGATCCCAGGGGCCGATCTGCCCGATGTCCATACCGCCACAGACTTCCTGCGGGAGGCTCGGCTGGAGATCGAGTGTGTGTCGGCCAAGGGCTGGTCCGCACGTATCAAAGGGCGACGCGTGCTGGTCCTGGGAGGCGGCAACGTCGCCATCGACGCCGCCATGACCGCCGTGCGCCTGGGCGCAGGCTGGGTGGGTATGGCCTGCCTCGAGGACCGACATCAGATGCCGTCTCATGCCTGGGAAGTCCGGGACGCCGAAGAAGAAGGTGTTTCTGTTTCGCCGGCCCGAACCTTCCGGGAGATTCTTTCGGTCGACGGACACGTGGCGGGGGTGGCCTGCACGCAAGTTGTCTTCCACGGGTTCAAGGACGGCCGGCCCGATTTTGACGTCCTGCCCGGGACCGAGGAGGAGATTCCGGCCGACCTGGTTATCTTCGCCATCGGCCAGCACCCGGAGTCGGATTGGCTGGGGAGCGACATCGCGCGCACGCGTGGGCGCTATCCGGTCGTCGATCCGGAGACGTTGGCGACCGGCCAGCCCGGGGTTTTCGCGGGGGGCGACGCGGTCACCGGGACGGCGTTTGTGGTCGATGCCATTGCCGCCGGGCATCGGGCCGCGACCTCCATCGACCGATACCTGCGCCACGAGCCGCTGCAGCACTCAGAGCCCGCCCGAGAAGTGGCGACGCTCCTGCCAACCGAAGCCGCACGTCGGGCGCAGCCTTCGCGGGATGTCCTGCGACAGGAAGGCGTCCGGCAGCCAGCGGAAGCCCGCCGCCAGAGCACGGCCGAGTTCGCCGCAGGTTTCACGGAGGAACAGGCCCGGGCGGAGGCCTCGCGCTGCCTGGAATGCGGCGTGTGCTCCGAGTGTCTGCAGTGCGCCTTCGCCTGCAAAGCCGACGCCGTCGATCACAACCAGGTCGAAGAGCGCCTGATGCTGGATGTGGGTGCGGTCGTGCTCGCGCCCGGGCTGGAGCCGATCGATCCGGCCGTGCGCTCGGAGTTCGGTTACGGAATCTACCGCAATGTCGTGACCAGCCTGGAGTTCGAGCGCATGCTCAGCGCCTCCGGGCCGTGGGACGGGGTGGTCAGCCGGCCCTCGGACGGGAGGCCTCCGGAGCGAATTGCCTGGATCCAGTGTGTCGGGTCGAGGGACAGCTGTGGCGGGCAGGATTACTGTTCATCGATCTGCTGCATGTACGCCACCAAAGAAGCGATCATCGCCCGCGAACACGACTCCCGCATCGAACCCACGGTCTTCTACATCGACATCCGGGCATACGGCAAGGGTTTCGATGAATATGTAGATCGCGCTGGCCGGGAGCAGGGGATCCGCTACATCCGCAGCATGGTCTCGGCGGTGAAGGAAAATCCGGCCAGCGGGGATCTCCGCCTGTCGTACGTCACGTACGGTCCCAACGGGCGCCCGCAGCCTCACGAAGAGACTTTTGACATGGTTGTCCTCTCCGTGGGGCTGCGGCCGAGCGCCTCCACTCGGGCGCTGATGGAGCGGCTCGGCCTCGCCCAGGACGAACGCGGGTTTCCGCAGGGCGCGGCCGGGAGCGGCCGCACGTCCCGGCCCGGCGTGTATGTGGCCGGCAGCCTGGCCGAGCCGAAGGACATCCCGGAGACGGTGGTCGAGGCGGGATGCGCCGCAGCCATGGCTTCGGAGATCCTGGCCTCGGCCCGCGGCACACGAACGCGCCAGCCGACATATCCGGCCGAACGCGACATCCGTGAGGAGCCGCCTCGCATCGGTGTTTTCGTCTGCCACTGCGGCATCAACATCGGCGGCGTGGTGGACGTGCCGTCTGTCGTCGAGGCCGCCAAGAGCCTGCCTGACGTTGTGTACGCGGAGCGCAATCTATACACCTGCTCGCAGGACACGCAGGAGAAGATCACGCGCCTCATCCAGGAACTGGGATTGAACCGGGTGGTCGTGGCCTCGTGCACCCCAAGGACCCATGAGCCGCTGTTCCAGGACACGCTGCGGCAGGCCGGATTGAACGCCAACTTGTTTGAGATGGCCAACATTCGTGAGCAGGATGCCTGGGTTCATCGTGGACAGCCGGCGGAGGCGACGCGCAAGGCCGGGGATCTTGTCGCCATGGCGGTGACCAAGGCCCGGCGACTCGAGCCTATCCAGCGGGGAATGGTCCCGGTCGAGCCCTCGGCCCTGGTCATCGGCGGCGGCCTGGCGGGGATGACGGCTGCGCTGTCGATCGCCGATCAGGGATATCGCGTCTTCCTCGTCGAACGCCAGCCTGATCTCGGTGGGAACCTTCGACACCTGCTGCTCCCCACTCGGTCTCTGGATCCTCGGCGCCTGCTGCAGATCACGGTCGAGGCGGTGCTGGCTCACCCCCGCATCGAGTGCTTCCTGGAGGCATCGGTCGAAGATGTCGGAGGGTATGTGGGTCAGTTCCGCACCCGGCTGAGGCAGGCGGATGGCAGCCTACTGGACATCGAACATGGCGCGATCGTGGTCGCTACCGGAGGGCAGGCGGTCGAGCCCGCCGCCTTGGGCTACGGTTCCCTCACGGGGGTCGTCACCCAGCGGGAGTTCGAAGCGCGGATGGCGGCCGAGGACCTGGCTGACGAGGGCGCAGCGGCGTTTCGCGCCGGCGTGGTCATGGTCCAGTGCGTTGAGTCTCGGCAGGCCGATCGGCCGTACTGTTCGCGGGTGTGCTGCTCGGAGGCGCTGCAGAACGCCATTCGGGTTAAGACGCTCGATCCGTCCGCTCCGGTGACGATACTGTACCGGGATCTGCGGAGCTATGGATTCCGAGAGGCCCTGTACCGTGAAGCCCGCGGTCTGGGCGTCCGGTTCCTGCAGTATGCGGCGGACCTGCCTCCAGAGGTGGTCAGAGACGGTGACCGGCTGGTCGTGCACGTGAAGGCCCAGCCGGAGGGCATGCCGGTCGAACTGGTAGCCGGGCAGGTGGTGTTGAGCGCCGGCATCGACCCCAACCCGGACAATCCACGCCTGAGCCGCCTGCTCAGAGTTCCCTTGACGCGCGACGGCTTCTTTCTCGAGGCGCATGCCAAACTTCGGCCGGTGGATTTCGCCGCTGAAGGGGTGTTCGTCTGCGGGTTGGCCCATTCGCCGCGGTCGGTGGACGAGAGCATGGAGCAGGCTCGGGCAGCTGCCGTGCGGGTCGTGGGACTGCTCAGCAAGCCGTGGCTGTCGTCGACGCCGATCGTGGCCAGCGTGAATGCGCGCCTGTGCTCGGCCTGCGGCGTCTGCGTCGACACCTGCCCGTACGGCGCGCGCCGGCTCGACCTGGAGCGCGGAATTGCAGAGGTGGTCGAAGTCCTGTGCCAGGGATGCGGCGCCTGCGTCACGGCCTGCCCGAACAAGGCCAGCCAGCAGCGAGGGTTTGCGTTTCAGCAAATTGCCGAGATGGTCGAGGCCGCGGTCCCATGACCACACCCGACGCGGTGAATCAGGTGGGATTGCCTGAGAGGTTGAGGACTGGGATGGAACACGCCGATTTCGAACCGAAGATCGTCGCCTTCCTGTGCAACTGGTGCACCTACACCGGTGCGGATCTGGCCGGAACTAGCCGCATGCAGTATCCCCCGAATGTGCGGATCATCCGCCTGATGTGCAGCGGTGCGGTCGATCCGGTGTACGTTTGCCGCGCCCTGGCCGAGGGGGCCGATGGCGTGCTGATCGGAGGTTGTCATATTGGCGATTGCCACTACCAGGAGGGCAACTACAAGGCACGGCGTCGCGTAGCCGTGCTGCACAAGGTCCTGGGGAGCGCCGGTTTCGATCCTGAGCGGGTGTGGCTGCGATGGATCAGCGCCAGCGAAGGCAAGCGCTTTGCCGAGACCATTCAGGAGATGACCGAGGCGATGCGGGCCAAGGGTCCGACCCCTGTCCGCGTCGCCGAGCTCGCCTGACGGTGCGACTGTGCGCGCCCGAAGGAAAGAGGGAGGTGGGACGATGGTAGTAGCCAGGGTGTTGACCGTTGAGGAGGCGAAGCCGGAGGCTGCGATTCGGGAGTTCCTGGCCGGATTACTCGAGTCGCATGCCGTGGATGGCCTGGTTGTGCCCGGCGCCGGGGAGGGGGGTGCAGCGTTTACGATCGCCAGGGACCGTGCTTCCCTACGTGACTATGATCCTCTGGCGCCGCGGATGCATACCAACGCCGCGCATGACCTGCCGCAGGCGCTCGCCCAGGGACAGGCCAGGCTGGCGGCCGTCCTCCACCCGTGTGAAACGCGGACCGTCGTCGAGATGGCCAAGCGCGGCCTGATCGATCGGGCGCGTTTGGTCATCCTGGCGACGGACTGTGGCTTTGCTCAGGCCGGGCCGGCGCCCGACGATCCGCAGGCGCTCGACCTGGTCCGACGCCAGGCGCTGGCATGTGCCTCGGCGGGGCAGGCTGCGCCCAGAGAGGCCAGGCTGGCCTGCCGTTTGTGTGAACGGCCGGCAGCTGACATCGAGAGCGCAGATGTGCTCCTGGGCTGGATCGGGCTGGATCCCGATGAGCGGCTATTGCTGATCGCCGACGAAGAGAGCGATGAGCGGCTTGGATTGGCGCAGCTGGCGCAACGCAGCGCCACCGAGCGCGAGGCGGTGGACCGCGAGATGGCTCTCTGGAGGATGGCCGATCGGCGCAAGAAGGCGGCCGGGGAGTTGCTGGAGGAGATCGGTCTTTCCGATGGCCATCCGGCCGTGGTAGCGGGCTACCTCAGCCGCTGCACGTTGTGCGGCGACTGCGTCGAAGCCTGCATGCTGGCCTCGGACGACTTGCGGGCCGCCCTCAAGCAAGGCAAGACGGTTTTCGTTCAGGCGCTGCTCACAGAGGCCCAACGACTGGCCTCATGCTCCGGATGTGGATTCTGCCAGGTGAGCTGCCCGGTGGACATCCCGTTGTGCGCCATCGCCTATGCCGTCGGCCATCAGGTCCAGTCGCGCATGCACTACACACCGGGACGAAGCGTCGAGGATCCACTGCCATGGGCGTCGTGATCGGCAGCGCCGTCCCCATCCAGGGAGGCGTGCGGACCGGATCGCCCGGGGAGGAGGTCAGGCCGGCATGAGTGTCTTCCTGTTGCCCCCGACAACAGGCGCGGGCGTGCCGCCTGCTGCACAGAGCGTCCTGCGCCTGCTGCTGGAGAACCGGATCGCATCCGGGGTGTTGGTGGACATCGAAGCTACGGGCAAGGAGATCCCTCACCGCCGGCTGGTGCACGATGTCGAGCAGCTGGCACACAGTCTGCCGTTGGCGCCGGTCATTCAGGCCAACGGCGCGCGCCTGGCTGCCCAGCTGACCGATCGCAGGTTCACCCCGGATGGAGCGCAGCCCGACGTACGTCCGCGCGTCGCCGTGGTGATGCGGCCCTGTGAGGCAAAGGCTACGATCGAACTCAGCAAGCTCCGCCAGGTCGACTTGAGCCAGGTGATGATTGTGGCGGTAGATTGTGTGGGCACCTATGAAGCGGCTGCCTGGAAGGATTTCGCCCACAAGACGCAGGACGGGCTTGAGTCATCGCTCGCAGCGCTAAGAGCCGGCGAGGCGGAATCGCCGCAGCCAATGGCATACCGCCAGGCATGCACCCGCTGTGTCGACCCGGTGGCTCCGGTTGCGGATTTATGGCTGCACGTCATCGGCGTTTCTGAGCAGGCTGGGTTGCTGATCGAAGTGCGGGATCCCGAACTCGCCGAAGACCTGGGGCTGCCAACGACCGAGGATGCTCCTGGAAGAGTCCAGGCACTCGACCGGCTGACAGCGAGTCGAGCCGCAAGACGCCGGGCGGACATCGACGGTGCGCTTCAAGCACTCCAGCCGGGGGTTGATGGGACGCCTGGCCTGGCGGCTGTGTTCGACTCCTGTCTGCGCTGTCTGAACTGCGGCACAGCCTGCCCGATCTGCTACTGCAAGGAGTGCCTCTTCCGGACCGACAGCGTGCGTGTCGAGTGCCGCCACCTGAAAGAGCTGGCCGAGCGGCGGGGTGCAGTCCGCCTTCCCGGCGATGCCATCCTGTACCAGCTGACGAGGCTGATGCACGTCAGTACGTCCTGTGTCGGGTGCGGTCTGTGTTCGAGCGCCTGCCCGATGGACCTTCCTGTCGACCTGATATTCCAATCGGTTGGGCGGGAAACCCAGGCCTTGATGGCCTACCGCCCCGGATTCGATCTGGAGTCGCCCATCCCGGCCTCCACCTTTGTCCGGGATGAATTCGAGGATCTCGGGGAGCACTGAGAGCGTCATGAGAGTTCAGGTTTTTCGTAGGGGTGTCGTAGCTGGCAGTTGCAGCCACCACGCAGGGCGCAGGCTGTCTGCCCTGCGGACTGAAACGGCGTGAGGCAGACATGGCAGGCGACGAACAACACACAATTCAGGAACCGACGCCGACGCGGACGGAGTTCATCCCGATCTATGTGATGGGGCAGCGGGTAGATGTCCCTCCCTCGCTGACCATCATGCGCGCCCTCGAGTTCGCCGGATACACGCTGACGCGCGGCGTCGGATGCCGCGGCGGCTTCTGTGGCGCCTGCGCCACGGTCTACCGGCTGAAAGGGACGCCGACCCTGTTCTTCGCCCTCGCCTGCCAGACGATGGTGCACCCTGAAATGTACCTGGCGCAAATCCCGTTCTTTCCGTACCGGCGGGCGGACTACAGATTGGAGCAATTGCAGCCGACGCCGGCGACGCTTTACCAGCTCTATCCCGAGGCGCTCCGCTGCCTGGCATGCGGCACGTGCACCAAGGCCTGCCCACAAGGCATCGATGTGCGAGCCTACATGGCTGCTGCCATGCGCGGCGACATCTACGCCGTGGCGGACATGTCGTTCGACTGCATCGCCTGTGGCCTGTGCTCGGCACGTTGCCCGGTTGAGGAGACCCAGTACAACGTCGGGTTGCTGGCTCGACGCCTGACGGGGCGCTATCTCTCTCCGACCTCCCAGCATCTGCTGGACCGGGTGGAGGAGATCTCGGCTGGGCGCTACAACGAGGAATTGGCAGCCCTCAGGTCGCTGGACAAGACCCAACTCGCCGAGCGTTACAACGCCCGCGAGATCGAGGCCTAGGAGGCGGGATGACCTACACGGAGTCGATGCTGGCGTCAATCGGCAGGGTGGAGGCAAGCCGCGCATCAAGGATCTCAAGCCCATTCCCTCGGATGTCACCGGAAGAACGCGACGAGGTGCTGCACCGGTTCCATCCAGACTACATCCAGGAGGCGATGCGTGAGATCCGCATCGGCAGCAGCAAGGGATGCCGCACGCCGCTGGAGATGGCGGACATCCTGGAGGCGCCCCCCCAACTGGACCCCGCAGCGTTTCGGCTTGGTCCGCCAGATCTGGATTGCGATGTGCTCGTCATCGGGGGGGGCGGCGCAGGAGCGAGTGCGGCGCTGTTGGCTTCGGAGGCCGGTGCGGCCGTTGTGCTGACGACCAAGCTCCGCTTCGGCGACGCCAATACGATCATGGCGCAGGGGGGGATCCAGGCGGCCGACAAGCCGAACGACAGTCCCGTCTTGCACTACCTGGACGTCGTCGGAGGCGGTCACTATGCCAATGTTCCCGAGCTCGTTGAAGCCCTTGTCTCCGACGCGCCCTCGGTGATCCAGTGGTTGGAGGGATTGGGGGTGATGTTCGACAAGCTGCCCGATGGCACGATGAACACCGTGCACGGTGGCGGCACGTCCCGCAAACGGATGCACTCAGCACGCGACTACTCCGGAGCGGAGATCATGCGCGTCCTGCGGGACGAGGTGCGTTGTCGTTCGGATCGCATCCAGATTCTCGAGTTCAATCCGGTGGTCGAGCTTCTGATGGACGGCAAGGGCCGCGTCACCGGCGCGGTTGCTCTAGACCTCGAAACGCGGGAGTATCGCGTGATCCGAGCCAGGGCCGTCGTCCTGGCCACCGGCGGGGGCGGCCGTCTACACTACCAGGGCTTCCCGACGACCAACCACTATGGTGCCACCGGCGATGGGGTGGTCCTGGCCTACCGGGCTGGCGCCCGCCTGGCGTTCATGCACACGATGCAGTATCACCCCACGGGCGCGGCCTTCCCGGAACAGATACTCGGACAGCTGGTGACGGAAAAGGTGCGCGGACTGGGCGCCCAGGTATGCAACGTTCACGGGGATCAGTTTGTGTATCCGTTGGAGACACGCGATGTCGAGGCGGCGGCTTTCATTCGCGAGTGCCAGGAGCGGGGCAACGGGGTCGAGAGCAACACGGGCCAGCTGGGCGTGTGGCTGGACTCGCCGATGATCAACCTGATCCATGGTGACGGCACGATTGAACGCGCACTGCCGGCGATGGTCCGGCAGTTCAAGAACTTCGGTATCGACATGATTCGGCAGCCGATCCTGGTCTATCCGACACTCCATTTCCAGAACGGTGGCGTGGCGCACGATCCAAACGGATGGACCGGGGTGCCGGGGCTGTTTACGGCGGGCGAGGTCTCCGGCGGCGTGCACGGCGAGAACCGACTGATGGGCAACTCGCTGCTCGAGATCACGGTCTATGGGCGGCGCGCCGGCCGGGCGGCTGGCACTTACGCGCTGGCGGCCGAGTCCGGTGACCTTACGCTGAAGCACCTGCAGGCGTGGGAGACCGAGCGCGCCAGGCAGGGGCTCCAGGGCGGGAGACCAGCCCCGATCCTGCTGCCTGATTACACCCGGCACGTGCGGCAGGTACGGGAAGCGCCCCTGATCCCGGTGTCCACGTCGGGCTAGCTCACCTCCGGTGGAAGATGCGCTGGCTGGCCCAGCGGCCGTCGTCCAGCCGGATCAGCTTATGAGCGAGCTGCAAATCCTCAAGCGCCTGCTGCGTGAGGTTGCCGTCCCAACGAAACAGGCGCTGGACCCAGCTTCCCGTGGCGGCACCGACCGAGTCCAGCAGCAAGCGGGCCAGGTGGGATCGGGACACCTCGGGGGTCAGGTGACGCGCCCGGTCGACAAGTCTCGGGTACCACCGATCGACCATGTCAAAGATGAAAGCGTAGTTCCAGCTGCCGGCTTCGGCCACGCCGATGGGGAGGATCCACAGGCCTCGCTGCAATTCGATCAATGCCTTATCGAAGCGCGCCTTGGAGACGGCCGCCTCGAGATGCGTGGCGGCTCGCAGTTGTAGCGTATGCTGCGCACCCTGCCGAACGAGCGCGTCTCCGACCAGCTTGGCCTCGCGCGAGATCCGGCCGGCCTCGTAGGCCAGGTGGTAGTCGTCGAGGTCGCCCAGCCGGTCGGAGAGGGTGTAGAAGTGGGGCAGGGTGGGGAGGCTGACGACGGTCGCCTTGCCGCGCAGCAGCTTGGCGTAGTGCCATTTCCGTGCTCCGAGCAGCGAGTCTTTCCAGCGCCAGGTAATATGCCCCGGGTCGTCATGCATCTCAGCCACCGGACGGTCTCCGGCGACCGCCGTCCATAAGCTGGGCAGATCGAAGCCCTGGATGGGCCAGAAAAAGACAAAGCCGCGGTCCCGCACGAACTGGACCGCCTGCTGTGGCGAGCGCAACCGCAGGCCGCGAGCCGTTTGGAAGGTGCGGGCCCGGTAGGCCGAGAGTCGTCGATCGGTGAGCGTGGCTGGGGCGGGCATTGCAGGTTGAGTCTACCATCCGCCTCCCGGGGAGCGACGCCACCCGCTGGATATAATCATAGTTCGGGCGACCGCCCATCGATCAAGACAGGTCGGGTGCGGCCCATCAGGAGCAGGGGATGAGCATCAGCCGTCGAGCGCGTGAGATCGTCGACTCCCCGACGCTGCGGTTGAACGAAGAAGCAAGGCTGCTGCGCGAGCGAGGCCAGCCGGTCATCCATCTCGGCATCGGCGAGCCGAAGAATCGCACCCCGATCTCCGCCATCCTTAGCTCCGCCAGTCAGCTCAGCAAGGGCGAGGTCAAGTACACCCCGACCGACGGGATGCCGTCGTTGAAGAAGGCAATCCTTCGCTACACCGAGGACAACTACGGCAGGCTGGTCGACCCGGAGAATGTGATCGTCTCGACGGGCGCCAAGCAGGCATTGTTCAACTTGATCTACACCCTGTTGAACCCGCAGGACGAGGTGATCGTTCTGGCGCCCTACTGGGTCAGCTATCCCGAAATGATCAAGATGGTCTACGGGATCCCGGTGATCGTCGTCCCCGAGGATGGGACCTTCCATCCCCGCATCGAGGATGTGGAGGCGGCAATCACCTCGTACACCCGGGCGATCATCGTCAACAGCCCCAACAATCCCTCGGGCATGGTCTTCCACGAGGACTTCATCGCCGCCGTCGTCGAGATCTGCGAAAGCCGCGGCATCTTCCTGATCATGGACGACATCTACCACCGCCTGGTGTTTGATGGGCGCTCAGCACCGCCCGCCTACCGCTACACCAAGAAAGACATCGAGAGCACGCACATCCTGGTGGTAAACGGCATCTCGAAGCTGTACGGCATGACCGGCTTCCGCATCGGCTGGGCGGTTGGACCGCGTCGACTGGTGGAGGTGATGACGAATGTCCAGGCGCAAACCACTTCGTGCCCGTCACCCCTCCTGCAGTCGGCGGCGGAAGGTGCGTTGAACGGCGTGCAGAATGTCGTCGAGAGCTTGCGCCTGAACATGCAGAACAATCGCGATGTCGTCATGCAGGAGATGTCGTCCTTCACCGGCGTGCGCACCAACCGTCCGGAGGGAACGTTCTACGCTCTGCCGGACTTCCGCGCCTACAACAACGACTCGGTCGCTCTGGCGGATTTCCTGTTGAAGAAGGCGTTGGTCGTCACTGTTCCGGGCAGGGAGTTCGGCATGGATGGTCACCTGCGGCTGAGCTTCTCCGGAACGATCAAGGAGATCACGGAGGGGATTGCCAGGATGAAATGGGCCTTGGACCCGGCATCGCCGAATGATATCTACATCGGTGACCGCAAGCTGGTCAGGGACTGGCTATGAACAACTTGCTCTCCATCCGCACGCCGGCCCAGCCCCAGGCTGAAGCCTTGAAGAGCGACTTTGGGCTTGAGAGCATCGGCCTGACCAACCTGAACCAGGTCTACTGGAACCTGCCGACGGAGGCGCTGGTCGAGGAGGCTTTGTTCCGCCGCGAAGGCCAGCTGACGCAAGCCGGCCCCCTGATCGTGAACACAGGCGAGCACACTGCCCGCGCCGCTTCCGACAAGTACGTTGTCTCCGAACAGTCCAGCAACAGCCGCGTTTGGTGGGGGCAGTACAACCGCCCGTTCAGCACCGATGCCTTCGATGAGTTGTTCTTCCGTCTGCAGGGATACCTGCAAGGCCGGGACGTGTTTGTGCAGGACTGCTTCGCCGGTGCCGACCCTGCCTACCGGCTGCCGCTGCGGATCCTCACTGAGCAGGCATGGCACAGCCTGTTCGCGCGCACGATGTTCCTGCTGCCCAAGACCGCTGACGATTACAGGCAGCATGTACCGGATTTCACCGTGGTGTGTGTCCCCTCCTTCCGGGCGCTGCCGCAAATCGACAGCACGAGCAACAGCACGTTCGTCGTCTTGAACTTCGCGCAGAGGTTGTGCCTGATCGGCAACACCGCTTACGCCGGAGAGATCAAGAAGGCGGTGTTCACAGTCATGAACTACCTGCTGCCGCTGCAGGGCGTGATGTCGATGCACTGTTCGGCCAATGTAGGGCCGGGAGGAGATACGGCGCTGTTCTTCGGCCTGTCCGGGACGGGCAAGACGACGCTTTCCGCCGATCCGGGCCGTCGGTTGATCGGCGACGATGAGCATGGCTGGAGCGAGGACGGGGTCTTCAATTTCGAATCCGGCTGCTACGCCAAGGTCATCCAGCTCTCGCCGACGGCCGAGCCGCAGATCTACGCCTGCACCCGCCGCTTCGGAACGATCCTGGAGAACGTGATCTATGATCCAGTGACGCGCAAGGTCGACCTCGATGACGAGGCGATCACAGAGAACACACGCGCCTCCTACCCGCTTGACTTCATCCCCAACGCCGTGCCGGACAAGCGAGCCGGACACCCCACCAACATCGTCCTGCTGACCTGCGATGCCTCCGGTGTGATGCCTCCTGTCGCCCGGCTGACCCCCGACCAGGCGCTGTACCAGTTCATTTCCGGTTATACGGCCAAGATCGCCGGCACCGAGATCGGCCTGCGTGAGGAGCCGGAGATCACCTTCAGCGCCTGCTTTGGCGCGCCCTTCATGGTGCACCATCCGATGGTGTACGCCGATCTGCTCAAGCGCAAGATCCTTCGGCACGGGGTCAGCTGTTGGCTGGTAAACACCGGCTGGGTGGGGGGGCCGTACGGGATTGGCAAGCGCATCAGCATCGGCTACACCCGGGCGCTGCTCAACGCCGCCCTGAGTGGAGCCTTGCTCGACGTCGAGTACGCCCAGGACCCGATTTTCGGGTTCGCCGTGCCGAAGCGCTGCGACGGGGTCCCGCCCAGCGTCCTCAGCCCGGGGGAGTCATGGAGCAGCCGGGACTTGTACATGCAGAAGTACCGTGAGCTGGCGGTGCGATTCGTGGACAACTTCCACAAGTTCGAGAGCGAGTGTTCGCCGGAGGTCGCCCAGGCCGGCCCGCGATCGCGGGAATGACCGGTTTCACGCCCGAGCGAGGCTCACGGCCTTGCGCATAGCCACAATAGAGGTTCAAGTCCCGGCGGGCAGGGCCCGTAGGACACATGCCCCGCCTGCGGGGCCATGGGAATCATCCCGGGATGGGGGGGCCTGCTTAGCGTGTCCCGGCCCGATGAGACGATGCTGGCTCCCTGAGGGTCCTGCTTTTGCCCTCGCGGGGAGCAGGCCGCCTCAGGCCTCCAGCGCCGCCGCCTCTTCCACGAATCGAACCACGGCGGAGTAGTCGAGATCGCCATAGCCGGCGACATTGGCGGCCGTATAGACCTGGTGGGCGATGGCGCTGGTGAACAGGGGCGTCTTCAGCTCATGCGCAGCTTCCATGATCAGGTCGAAGTCCTTCTGCATGTACTTCAAAGCAAAGGCTGGCTCGAAATGCCGCTCGATCATCATCCGTCCCTTGTTCTTGAGATGTGCCGAGCTGACGGCGGTCTGGCCGAGGATCTCAAGCATCTGGCGCGGGTCGAGCCCGGCCTGTCGTCCCAGGGTCAACGTCTCCGCCACGGTCAGGACGGTCATGCCGATCATCAAGTTGACAATCACCTTCATGGCGCTGCCAGCGCCGTTCGGTCCCACATGGTAGATCCGGTCGCCCATGGCGCGCAGCACCGGCGCCGCCACATCGAGGGCGGCACGCTCTCCGCCGACCATGAAGGCCAGCGTGCCTTCCTTCGCCGGCCCGGTCGAGCCCGAAATGGTGGCGTCCAGGAAGGCGACTCCCTTCTCGGCAGCAGCCGCCGCCATTCTCTTGGAGGCCACGATCCCCACCGTACTTGAGTCGATCAGCAACAGGCCCGGGTGTGCACCTTCGAGCACGCCACCCGGCCCCAGCACGACCTCCAGTTCTTCTGCCACCTGGCCGATCATGGTGATAACCACATCCGACAGCCTGGCGGTGTCTGCACAGCTTACAGCGACCGGCACACCGCGAGCGGCGAACGGCTGTGTTCTTCCGGGCAGGCGGTCAAAGACCGTAAGGGGGAACCCGGCCTTCAAGATGTTCTCTGACATCGGCGTGCCCATGGCACCGATGCCGATGAAGCCTACGCGCGATGCCTTTTCTGGCATTTCCACCTCCTTGAAAGTGCGTCAAGCGACCGGCGGCAGTGATCCGATTTGCAGCTCCCTCCGTAGCTTCCCATGAGCAAGAAGGCTGCCTGGGCCAGCTTCCGATCCGCCGGAGGGTTGCCGGCCTATAGAGACTCGCGCAGGGAGGCGCAGAACGCAAGGGCCTGTATGGGTTCAGGACAGATGAGACACGCTGCAATCGCCACCTGCCATGCAGTCTTGGAGGGGGTTGGGGCCTTCGGCCCCCAACCCCCTCCAGAGAACTTATCCCCTCCCCCGGCTGGATTGCCGTCGTCCTCATGCAGGGGGAGCCCCTTTCCAGGGTGCTGCGCGATAGCTATACGGGATGCTTCGCGACCCCTCCGCTTCCCTCCGCTTCACTCCGCTCCCCTCCGCTTCGCTACGGGATGCTGAGCGATCGCTATGCGGGATGCTGCGTGATCGCTATACGGGATGCTGCGCGATCGCTACGGGGTGCAGGTGTTGCGAGGGACGGGGGTGGGGGTTCGACGGATGGAAGCACGGCCGCCCGCAGAAAGGGAAGTGCTGCTCTCAGAGTCTCATCTCGATCTGAACCTGCTCAGGGGGTGGCTGCCGAGGACCACAAAGCCCGGCGCTCGCCTCGGACCCGACGCCGCGGCCCTGGGGCCAGGAGGGCTTCCTCAACGATGGGTTTCATCGTAACCCCGCAGCCGCCCGCCGCGACGGGATGGGATCGGCGAGGGGGAGCCATGTTCAGGTTGAGGCGCAGATCACCTGCGGAGCGTCTGCCTCGCAGTCTGGCGCGAACAAACGGACGTAGGCAAGGATCGTATCCAGGTGACCACGCACCTCCATTGGCTGGATTCCTGCGGGCGAGTAGGTGATGAACAAGGCGTCTTCCGTTGTCGGAGTGATCTGAGTCCGCTGGTCAGGCCCGTAGAGGACTGTCGAGATCGTACCCTCCGCATCCGAGATCATCATGTCACCCGGTCGCGTGTGCTGAAGCTGCCCGCGAAGCAGGCTGTAGCACTCTGTCCCGAGTGTGACCTCCAACTTGAGCGGGGAGCGGATGGTTAGCAGATCGTGGCCGGCGGTGAGGATATGATTCTTCAACTCGGCCATGAACATCGCTTCAACCAGCGGCGAGCTGCCGGTGATCGGTCTTCCCTTGAGGGCGACCGACTCAAGCTGATGCAGCACGTGGTAGGTCTTGCCGTACCGCTTGTAGTAGCGCGTGTAGGCTTCGATGGCCGGAAGCCTGAGCAGACCCTCTCTTCCCAACGGCGCATAGGCAGACTGCAGCTCTCTCTCTAACGCTGCCTTGGCGACCAACAACCGCTCCTGAGATGCGTCGCTGGCGGCACGCCGAACAGAAAGGAGCCCGACGCAGGCGCCAGGAAATGCCTCTCTCCAGGGATCTGTGACGATGATCATGCTAAGGACCCTGCGTGAGCTGAAACGGATCTCCGCCGGCGCGACCGCCAAGTCTGTGTCGGCTGAGGACCTTTGCCGGCCTCGCCGGATGTCCGCAGTGATTCTCGCGCCGCTGGCTTGCGAGGAAAACTGCCTGAAGGCTAGGCCTTCATGTTTCCAGCGACCGGGGACAGGCATACCTCATTCCTGCCCGCCAGTCTCGGCCAGGCAGAATCACAGTTCGCCGCAACGTGGGAGTCGCTTCGGCACCAGATCCGGTCCCGTGGTGCGGCGCAATCCGTGTTCTCGGGAAGAGCACGGCATGGGCCGGCCAGGAGGGCTCCATGATCTGACGACCTGACGGCAAATGCCTTGAGGAGCTGCCCCCCGCGGGGGCTCCCAGCGCCGGTCCTGCGATAGCCGCCCAGAAGCCCGTGCCGGGGCAGGGCGGTACAAGCATCCGAAGTCTGGCAGCCTGTGGAGGGCTGCCCGACAGTGATTGGCAGCACCTGGGAGGTGTCTGAGGCGCCTCATCGGCTTCAATGGCGCTGACCCAAAGCTCCCGAGGGCGGTCGGGGCGCTGTCGCCCGGTGGCTGGGGAAGCCGCCGCCAGGGATCCCCATCGCCCCCATCTTCGAGTAGGAGATGCCGCATGCGAGTGAAGATGATCCTCCCAGCCCTGACCGAGGCCCGGAGTCCCTTCTGGAGGCCCATCAAGTACTCGCTGTTCCCGCCTTTGGGGCTGGCGACTCTGGCCGGCTACCTCAATCCGGAGGACGAGGTGACCATCCAAGACGAGCATGTCGAGCGGCTGGACTTGAACGATGCGCCCGACCTCGTCGTCATCCAGGTGTACATCACCTCGGCCCATCGCGCCTATCAGCTTGCCGACCACTACCTCAGCCGGGGCGCGCACGTGTGCCTGGGCGGTCTGCACGTGACCTCGCTCCCTGCCGAGGCTGCGCGGCATGCGGACACGGTGTTCGTCGGCCCTGGCGAAGACACTTGGCCCGCATTCCTGGCCGACTATCGGCGAGGGACACCGCAGCCGGTCTACAGGTCGGCCCGACGGACACTGGTGGGGCTGCCTCCGGTCCGTCGTGACCTCATTCAGCGCCACCTCTACCTGGTGCCCAATTGCCTGGTCGTGTCGCGAGGCTGTCCATACGGCTGCGATTTCTGCTACAAGCAGGCCTTCTTCCGCGGAGGCAGGTCTTTCTACACGCAGCCGGTGGATGCCGCATTGGCGGAGATCCAACGACTTACGGGACGACATCTGTACTTCCTCGATGATCATCTCTTCGGCGACGCGCGCTTCGCCCTCGATCTGTTCGACGGAATGATGGGCATGGGGCGCCTGTGGCAGGCGGCCGGGACCGTTCAGTCGATTCTCCGCCCCAAGTTGCTGGAACGAGCCGCCGCTGCCGGACTGCGCAGCCTCTTCGTGGGATTCGAGACGCTGAGTTCGGACAACCTGAGGGCGCAGCATAAGCGCCACAACCTCACCCAGGAATACGGCCGAGCCATCTGCAAGCTGCATGACCTGGGCGTGATGGTCAATGCGAGTTTCGTCTTCGGCATGGATGACGACGATGACTCGGTGTTCGATCGGACGGTTGAATGGGCACTTGGCCATGGAGTGGAGACAGCCACCTTCCACATTCTCACGCCCTATCCCGGAACGGCACTGCATTCCCGCCTGCAGCGCGAAGGCAGGATCACTGTCTCCGATTGCGACCTGTATGATACACGCCACGCGGTATTCCTCCCGGCCAAGATGTCCCCCGAAGCGTTGGAGAGGGGTTACTGGCGGGCCTATGAGGACTTCTACCGCTGGACATCGATCTTCCGGGGGGCATGGACCCATCCGGGAGCGGTCGGAAAGCTCCGACACCTAGCCTATGCCGGGGGCTGGAAGAAGTTAGAACCGATGTGGGACTGGGTCATCCGAGCCGGGCGCGTGGGCAAGTTCCTCCCCTTGCTTGAAGCCGTCTTGGATGGATCCACGCAGAGCCGGCGCTCTAATGACCCACAGCGGCAGGCTGGCGCCGCCGACTGGAAGACATCGCCTGACCCCGAGCAAGCGTAAACCGCAGCCCTAAGGTGATGGACCGTCCCGGCAGATCGAACTGGGAACTTCTGCCTCGGGCGCTCTCTCCATTTCCGCCAATGGCCGCCGACCTCATTCACTCCTCCAGTGTTGAGGGCACTGCAGCCTCAGATCGGGGCCTGCGCGGCTTGGCGGCTGGCGGATCCAGCGGGATGGCTCTTTCCCCGCCGCGGTCCACCTCGAGGAGGTGTGCGGGGCCCAACCAGCGGTCGGCCATTGGCGGGAGGCTGTCGCAGCCCACGCGCCTGAAGCACGTCGCCAACCACACCATGCGGCGGCCGGCAGCGGCTATTCCCTTTCCTGGGGATCGGCAGGCCCAAACCAACGGTTTGAACTCTGCTCATTGACGGCCTCGGGGGTTTCCTGTAGGCTGAAGACAATAGGCTCCATGCCGCCCGGCGCCGGGGGACGCCTGATAGCTGCATCGAGCAATCACCCTCGAGATTCGAACTTCCCCTGCGCAGACTCCCCTACGGCAAGATGGCCTACCCCGGTTTCGGGGCGGTTGCGCGCTGCGCTGCGAGGCGGGGCACTCGCCGGCGCGCCGTAGGTGAAGCCCCAACGCAGCTCAATCCGATCCCGCCAAAGGAGTGAGGGCATGGGCAAAGACAGCTCGCGTACGTCCTCTCAAAGAGTTCGCCGGATCGTCCTGTGGTCCCTTCTCGGCCTCGGACTTCTTCTGGCCTTGGCGTACCTGGGCATCGGAGGCTACGCAGCCAGCAGTGTGGCCAAAGTTGAGCAAGACCCGGAGAATCCCGCGAGCGGTCCTCCCGATGTCCCCTACGAGGTCGTGAGGTTCCCTGCTCGAGATGAGGATCTGCAGCTTGCCGGGTGGTACCTGCCGAGTGAGGGCAGCTCGCGGGCCATGGTGCTTGTCCACGGTAGGGATGCCAACAGGCATACTGCGATATCGGGCAAGTTGGTCCGGCTTGCCGAAGCTCTCAACGGGGCAGGCTATGCGGTCCTATTGTTCGACCTGCGCGGGCACGGCGAAAGTGAAGGCGTCCAGCGATACACATTTGGCGTTAAGGAGCGGCGAGATGTGCTGGGCGCCGTGGACTGGCTCCTCGACCGAGGGTTTGCCCCCGGACGGATCGGTGTCCTCGGGGTTTCGATGGGGGGAGCATCCGCCATCGGGGCAGCGGCCCAGGAGTCTGCTATCGGCCTGCTCGTCCTCGACAGCACGCTTGCCGATCTGAAGCCGCTCATCCAGGAGAAGTTCGTGGAGGAGAGCGGTCTGCCGATCTGGTTCGTTCCGGGTGTCTTGTTGATGAATCGGCTGATGTACGGATATGACCTGACAGATGTCCGACCGGTCGACGAATTGCCACTCGTTTCCCCCAGGCCGGTGCTGATCATCCACTGCACCAGTGACAAAGATGTCAAGGTCTCCCAGGCGGAAGACCTCGCCCAAGCCTTGCCCTATGCGCAAACCTGGTACGTGGACGACTGTGATCATGCGGAGATCTACCGCGATCACCCTGAGGAGTACGAGCAGACTCTGCTCGCGTTTCTCGGTGATCATCTGAAATAGGCACATGCACAATGGGCGTGGTCGGGCACCCTGGCCAGGCGCAACCGGCCCTGCAGTCAAACGTCGCACCGCCTGCCGTGGTTCATGCAGGCGGTGCGATGTGCGCCGATGGGGGCTAGAAGGCGCCGGGAAGGCAGCTCTCAGGGATTGGCGGCCAGCTGAACCTGCGTGCTCTGCAGGCGGTCAAGCAGCAGGCGGGCGATCTGGCTCATCACGGCATAGCCGACGGCCGGGTCCGACTGACAGAATTCCCGCAAGGCGGCGGCGTTGATGACAATGACGCTGCCGTCGCGCGTCGCCACCCCTCCCACCGCCAGGTGGTAGGGCGCTACCATCGCCGCCTCGGCCATCAGGTCTCCGGGCACCAGTGAGGCCACAACGGCTTCCTTGCCCCCGCTGAGCTCGGCCACCAGGTCGACCTCGCCCGAGACCAGGATCATCAACTCTCTGGCTTCCGCGCCCTTCTCGTACAAGCGCGCCCCCGCCTTGTAGGCGGCGCTCTCCTCAAACAGGCGCTTCCCCGCCTTGAACGGCCGCTGCTCGCTGAGCATCGCTACCTGCTTGAGGGCGTCCTCAGGCAGACCGGCGAAGTACGGGTAGCGGCGCAGGGTTTCCGGCGAGATCATTCAAGCACTCTCCTTGTCCAATCCCAGCGCCTGCAGGACCGCCTGCGTAGCCAGGGGGATTGCCCGCTCCACTTCCGGCGTCAGGGTTTCGCCGAACGATAGCACATCCTCGGCCTCGACGGCAATAATCGAAATCTGCGCTGCAAGCGGAAGATGCGCTCCCGCTTGGCGGCCGAGGGCCAGCGCCGTAGGCAGGTTGACATCGTGGGTCGAAGCGCTGCGCTGCGTGGGTCGGTCGTCCACCCCCAGCCGAATCAGGCTCCCGGGCGGTGCCCCGCTCTGGATGGCGTCGATGATGACCGCCCGGTCATAGCCCACAAGACGCTCCATCAGCCGCAGGCCGCCGTGGTAGTCCTCCTCCACGTCCAGGTCGTCGGCATTGCCTACGGCCTGCTGGACCCGGCGGACTACCCGCAGGCCGACGCTGTCGTCCCGCAGAATGGGATTGCCTAGTCCGAGCACGAGGGTGCGCATGCGCTCGCCCCCGACCTCCTCAGGGTTCCAGGTTCTGAGTCAGTTGACGGATCACCTCGCCATCGGGTGAGAGCAGCCGGATCTCCAGCGGCATCTGCCCCGGCAGGCTGTGCGTCGCGCACCCGAAGCAGGGATCGTAGGCGCGGAAGGCCATCTCGACCATGTTCAGCAGGCCCTGGTTGACCTTTCCCTTCTTGATCAATCCCTGGGCGGCCTTCTTGACCGACATGGAGATCGGCGCATAGTTGTTGGTGGTGCCCACGATCAGATTGACCTCGGTCAGGATCCCCCGGCTGTCGGTCTTGTAGTGATGGGTGAGCGTGCCGCGCGGGGCTTCGACGATGCCCACACCCTCGTCCGGCGTGGCGGTGGGCAGGGTGCGGTAGTTGGGGCTGGTGATCTCCGGATCGGTGGCCAGCTCCACCCAGTGTTCGGTGGCGTACAGCAGCTCGACCAACCGCGCCCAGTGTGTGGCCAGGGTGTGATGCACGGGTTTTCCCCCCAGCGTCTTGTAGAACTCCTCATAAGCTGCCTGGGCCTTGGGCGTGGCCATTCCATCGCTGGCGTTCAGACGCGAGAGCGGGGTGGCCTTGTAGACCCCGGAGTCTTTCCCGTCGACTAACCCCTTCCAGCCTACCTGCTTGATGTAGGGGAATTTGAGATAAGTCCACGGCTCGACGTGCTCGGCGATGACATTCAGGTATTCGTCGGGCGAGTATTGCAGGAGTTCGACCCCGTCGGGGTCGACGATGCGCACCTTGCCATCGTAGAAGTTGACCTTGTTGTTTGCGTCGACCATGCCCATCGAGTACGTCTTGTGGGTGAAGGTGTCACCCACGATCAGGTCGACATAGGCCTTGTTGCCCAGGACGATGTCCTTGAAGGCCTGGATCGAGAACAGGGCGAAATCGATGGCCTCACGGCCGCGCAGCTCGATCTCGCGGCGCTGCTCCTCGTTGATGCCGCGGCTGACGCCGCCGGGCACGCCCCAGTTGGGCTGGACGCGACGAGCAGCCATCATTTGGATCAGGTTGTGGCCGTCGCGGCGCATCTTGAGCACCTTGCCGGCCACGTCCATCCCGACCTTGTTGATCACGCCCAGGATATTGCGTTCTGCGGCCGGGGCGTCGGGGCCGACGATGAAGTCCGGCCCGCCCAGGGCGTAGAAGTGGGTGGTGTGGTCGGTGGCGTAGAAGATGCTGTAGAACAGCT
>CAZBJQ010000014.1:0-31049 GCA_964492235.1 uncultured Anaerolineaceae bacterium
GCCGCCCCTCGCGCCAGACCCCCTCAGGTGCTGGGGGCGGCGACGTGAAGCCTCCCGATCAGTCATGGCTTGGCTCCCAGCTTCGGCATAGCTCGAGTCCTCCGTTGCTCTGAAGCGCACGGGCACGGATTCATGGCCGCCACCAGCATGAAGTTGGCAGGGAACGTCAGCGATCCTTTGGCCCGGCTGATCGTGACGACCTTATCCTCGAGGGGTTGGCGCAAGACCTCCAACACCCGCATCCCAAACTCGGGAAGCTCATCCAGGAAGAGGACGCCGCGATGGGCCAAAGAGATCTCGCCCGGCCGCGGCCAGTTGCCGCCGCCAACCAGACCCGCATGCGAGATCGTGTGATGAGGTGACCGGAACGGACGTCCCTGGACGAGCGGCAGGTCGGCCGGGAGCAGGTCAGCCACGGAGTAGATGCGGGTCACATCCAGGGCTTCATCGACGGTCATAGCCGGAAGGATCGAAGGCAGTGCACGCGCCAGCAGGGTCTTGCCTGCGCCGGGAGGGCCGATCATCAGCACGTTGTGTCCCCCGGCCGCGGCCACTTCCAGGGCGCGCTTGACATGCTCCTGCCCCTTGACTTCGCGGAAGTCGGTGGCGAAGGACGGCACAAAGGAGTCCACCTCGCCTGGCGGCGGCGGGGGCGGCAGCAGGACGACTCCTGCCAGATGGTTGACCAGTGCCGTCAACGATGGGGCGGCCAGGACTTCCAGGTCCGGCATCAGGCGCGCCTCCGCCGCGTCCTCAACCGGCACAACCAGGCGGCGAAAGCCCTGCTTGCGGGCAAGGGCGGCGATCGGCAGGATTCCGCGCACGTGGCGCAGCGAGCCGTCCAGGGACAGCTCACCCACGCACAATGTGTCCTTGAGCGGGGAGGGATCCATTTGGCCGCTGGCCGCCAGCGCCCCCAGGGCGATTGCCAGATCGTAGGCCGGGCCCTCTTTGCGCAGCGAGGCCGGGGCGAGGTTGACCGTCACCCGCTGGCGCGGGAAGGTCAGGCCGGCGTTCTTGACCGCCGCCTGGACGCGCTCGCGGCTCTCTTGCACCGCGGCATCCGGCAGCCCGACGATGATGAAGGAGGGGAGACCTCGCCCTGTGTCCACCTCGACCTCGACGATCGCCCCCTCCAGCCCAACGACGGCTGCAGCGTGGACCTTGGCGAGCACGAGTCAAGTCTAGAGGCATTCCTGGAGGGCGTCAACCGATTGCGGACGGGTGGCCCCCACCCCGTAGGCCGGGGCCATCCCCCCGCGGTGGAGGAGAGGCGCTTGGCTTTCTCGCCTGGGACTTCGTCGGCGAGGCCTGCGGATACGGCTCAGCTTGCCGCGTGGTGGTCAGCTTGCCATCGTGGCGTAGGCAAAGCCAAACATGTAGACAAGAGGAATCGAGATCAGCACGCCGCCGATGAAGAGGAATCCCGAGACCAACCACGATCGCGCTCCGAGCCACGTCAGGTAGGACTCCGCCACCGGGCCCGCCAGGAAGCACAGGTTGGCAAGAACCGCCCCCAACAGCAGGATGGGTATCTCTGTTGGCTGGGGCCAGCGGAAGGGCTGACCGGTTGGCAACAGCACCACAGCCAACAGCAGCGCGTTGTATACGACCCGCAGTCGTTCCCACCTCAGAAAAACGGGGCGGATCCGACCTGAGACGCGAGAGACAGTGCTGGAGAGATCCCCCACGGACATCCTTTCTCCCTTACCTTTGTCCAGGCTAAGGGCCGCCCGGACGGAGGTTGACAACATTAGCTCCCGGACCAACCCTCAATGACTCTCTGAGAGCTATCAGGGACATCGCCTTGGCCGCGGATCGGCCGTTGAACCGCGCCCGAGCGGGGTCGGAGTTGCAGGCACATCCTTCCTGGGTGAGAATGGTCGGCCAGACCCTCTTTCCGAACCACACATCCTCGATAGCGGAGATCCCGATGCAGGCCATGGACCCACGTGAGACGCTGAAGGCCCTGCTTGAGCCGTGGCACAGGGCCATCGCCGACCCAGCCGCGGCCCAGTCCAGGGTGCTCGAGAGGGTCATCACCGACTATGCCTCAACCGCCTACGGCCGGGAGCATGGCGCGGCGTCGGTCGATTCGCTCGATTCCTACCGCCGGCAGTTCCCTGTGCGCACCTACGACGAGTACAAGCCGCTGCTGCAGCGGGTCATGCAGGGCGAAACGGATCTTCTGCTCTCCGAGGACCCCATCGGCTGGGCAATCACCCGCGGCACAACAACCGGCGAATCCAAGTTCATCCCGATGACCCCAACAGACTTGCGCCTGCGCATCAGCGCAGGGCGGGCGATGATGAACTACGTCATGACCAGCGGACGATTCGATCTCTACGCCGGGGTCAACCTGAATCTGAACTTCCCGTCGCGAGTTGGGACGCTGCGCCTCGGCGACCGGGAGATCGAGTACGGCTACAGTTCCGGGATCTACACGCGCCACGTCTCCGCCTTCACCCCAATCCAGTCGGTGCCATCACAGGATGAGGTCGATGCTCTCGGAGGCGGTACGACTGCCCGCGACTGGGAGGCCCGGTTCGAGCTTGCCTATGAGAAGTGTCGCTCGGAAAACGTGACCTTGGTGGGAGGCGTTGCCCCGACGGCCATCAAGTTCGGCCAATACCTGAAGCGCGCCCACGGCTCATACCCCAAAGACATGTGGAAGACTCAGATTCTGACGCTGGGAAGTGTTCCAGGAATTAACACCCGGTTCGAACCGGTCCTAAGAGCCTTGTACGGCCCCGTGGAGATTCGTGAGATCTACGGCACGACGGAGGGTATGTTCGGTCAGCAGCGCGATGAGAAGCGCGCCTGGGTCCCGAACTATGACCTGTTCCTGTTCGAAGTGCGGACTTCCGAAGGGGTCCGGATGTTGCACGAGATGAAGCCAGGGGAGCAGGGCAGCCTGGTCGTGTCCACCCCGATCCTGCCGCGCTACCGCATCGGGGATCAGATCCTGGCGATGCAGCCGCCGTACTTCCGCTGCATCGGACGCGAGCACTGGTCGACCCCGCTGCGCTACGCCTGGGACGAGTTCATGACCCTGCGCTTCGGCAGGCTGTAGCCCAGCGCTCCAGCGCGCAGGCGCTGGCGGCCTTCGATTTCGCCGGTGCCGGGGCGGCTCGGGAGGGTACCGGTGACCCTTGCGTCTAGCGCTTCACCGCCCTCCACAGAATGAGCACGCCCAGGCCGATCAGCAAGGCTGGCCCGAGGATCAGCGCCCCGAACGAGGCTCCCAATCCCGCCGCCAGCAGGAGCACGCCGAGGATGAGAAGTCCGCCCACCGGACGGCGGTAGACTGGCACCAACGTCGTGAACAGTACCCCGAGCAAGAGGATGGCGCCCGCCCCCAGCAGGATGAGCGACCAGGGCGTCACGAAAGAGAGCGGCCCGAGCCAGCCCAGGTTGCTGGCCAACAGCACCAGCCCCGCCCACAGCACGATCAGACCCCACAGCGTGGTGCCGAACGGGTCGCGCCGGACTTTCTCATCCCATCGCTTCTCTTCGCCGCCACGGGTCTTTTCCTGTTCTTTCTCGCGCTCCTTCTCGTCGTTCTTCTCTGCTTCCTTCTCGGGCTTCGATTCGTGTCGTTCTTCTGTCATGACTCGGTCCTTTCCTTGCCCTTCTTGGTGGAGCCAACCACCGAAATCACCATCGGCTGGAGGTCCTTCCCCTGGGGTCCACGAGGAGCACACGCACACAGGTATCGTCATCGTACAGCACTTGACACGCTTCCACAACCGGGACGGCTCGATCCCGCGCAGCGTGCAGTCTTGCGCCTTGCCTGATACCCACGCGCCGCGGACCGTGCCGGCGAAGGAGCGGCATGCCGGCCTCCGAATCTCGACAACCATCATCCGCGGAAGGGCGGGCTGCGCTCGAGTCCGTGGATCCTCCACTAGCCTCGACCGACACCGCCCGGTCAGGGAGGGCAGGTGCTTCACCTGGACCCGAGCCAACAACCGCAGACCTCCGGCACCGGGCCGGCTCCTCCTTCCATCCAATGGACTGTCGAAGCACTATGTGAATCGACGATCGAGCACTTCGAGGAGTGCTGGGACCCACCGGCTCAATGGAGCGAAGGTGGCCTGGGTTGCGACCTCCGGCCCTAGACCCAGCGAGAGCAAGTTCTCCTCCATAAGCATCACAACCACCTGCTGTCGTTTGGCGCCCGTCACGCTTGCCACCCGCAGGCGCCCGCCTTCCACTTCGGTCAGGGAGCGCTGGCCGATCTGCGCCAGGGCGGCCGCCATGGCGGCAATGGTGTCTGCCGGGACGGGGGGTGCGGCTGGGACGCAAGACATCACCAGCCCGTTGCTGTCCACCAGCGCAACCCAATGCGGCTGAGGAAGGTCATTCGACAACTGACCCAGTACCCGGATCAACTCCGACTGGCGCGTCACCATGCTCAGACACCTCCCGGCTCCCAGATAAGCGTAGTGCCAGAGTTTCCCGATGGCAAGTGCAGGGCTCTTGGTCCACCTGCGGCCTGGGACGCGCTTGGCTGCCCATCTGACGCCCCTTGCGCCCGCCTTATGGTTGGCTGGCCTTGGAGTACAAGTTAGAATCTACCCGAGGAGCGGTCCAATGACTTCCAGCGCGACCTGCGCAAGGCCGACCCGCGGCTGTGGACACTCCGTGCTCCGGCGACACAAACGGGGCAAGCCGAACCCGGCCGCGACCCGGAGGCGCGGGACCCGCCGGCACGACAAGACCTGAGGCACCCTTGGGCGGCGCGCAGCGGCCGCTGACACCAGCTCATCCCGTTCTCCCTGGGGGCACGATGGCGACCTTCCGCGAAGACGCTCCGGTCCTGGTGATTGGCTCCGCCGGCCTAGATATCATCGGCCGGGCGGGCGGCGAGCTGCGCTTCAGGACCTCGAATCCTGGACGGGTGCGATTCTCCCTCGGCGGGGTGGCGCGAAATGTCGCGGAGAACCTCGCCTGCCTCGGCAGTGCAGTCTCCTTGATCACCGCCGTCGGCGACGATCCCCAGGGCAGGCAGCTCTTGGACCACGCGCGCCAGTCGGGAATCGACACCGAGCACTGCCTGGCGGTTGAGGGCACTACGACCGGGGCCTATCTAGCGGTGCTCGACGAGACCGGCAATCTGCATCTCGCCCTTGACGACATGCACGCGGTGGATGCGATCACGGCCCAGCACCTGCGCAACCACAAACAGGCCTTCGAGTCCGCAGGCGCAGTCTTCGTCGATGCCAACCTTCCCCCGGCAACTCTGGCCGCCGCCTTTTCGCTGGCCACCCGCTACGAAGTCCCCGTTATTGCCGATCCGACTTCAGCCAGCCTGGCGGCTCGGCTACTGCCACACCTCCAGTCGGTGTACATGATCACGCCCAACGAGGCAGAGGCATCAGCCTTGTGTCCGCACCCTGTCCCCCATGCCGATCGCGACCGGGCGCTCGATGCTGCGCGCCACCTCGTCGCCAGCGGCGTCGACGTCGCCATCATCACCATGGCGGAGTTCGGTGTGGCCTATGCCTCGCCCCAGACCGGCGGTCACATCCCGGCTGTCAAGACCGAGATCCACGATCCGACCGGAGCCGGGGATGCCCTGACGGCCGCCGTGATCTTCGCCCTCCAGAATGCCATCCCGCTCGACGAGGCCGTGCGCCTAGGGGCTTCGGCGGCCGCACTCACCCTGCGCACTTCTGGCAGCGTCGTGCCCGGGCTGTCGCTGGAGATGCTGTACGATGAACTGCGCTGACCTACGGGCCAGTCCGAGGCGGATATGACCGAGCCTGCTGCCTGGCTCAAGGCGACGCCTGAGGTCATCTCCGCCCTCCGGCAAGGCAAGCCCGTCGTGGCGTTGGAGTCGACCGTAATCACGCATGGCCTGCCACGGCCGGTTAACCTCGAACTGGCGCGGCGACTGGAGCGCGAGGTGCGATCCGCCGGAGCGATTCCAGCCACCGCAGCCGTGCTCGATGGACAGGTTCGCTTCGGGCTTTCGGCTGAAGATCTGGAGCGCCTGGCGTTGGACGAGCAGGTCATGAAGATCAATCGCCGGGATCTCGCCACAGCCCGCGCCCGCCAGCTGAGTGGCGGCACGACGGTCTCGGCGACCATGATCATCGCCCACACCGCCGGAGCTCGGGTGCTCGCCACTGGGGGGATCGGAGGCGTGCATCGCGGGCCGGAAGGCGATGTGTCGGCCGACCTCCCTGAGTTGTCCCGGACGCCAGTGGCCGTGGTGTGCTCCGGCGCCAAGTCGATCCTGGATCTGCCTCGCACTCTGGAGTGGCTGGAGACCGCCGGTGTACCGGTGGTCGGCTACGGCACTTCCGACTTCCCGGCATTCTTCACGCGGGCGTCTGGCCTAGCGGTAAGCGTCCGCGCCGCCGATACGGCCGAGGCGGCAGCCATCGTGCGGGCGCACTGGGAGCTTGGACTCGGATCAGGCGTACTCATCGCCGTCCCCTGCCCGGAAGAAGCAGCCGTCTCCGAGTTGGCCGTCGAACTGGCGCTGGAGGAGGCGATGATCCGGGCAGAGGAGCAGGGGGTCACCGGCAAGGCGCTGACTCCCTTCCTGCTGGCGCGCCTGGCGGAGGCCACGGATGGTGCAACTCTGCGGGCCAACCTGGCACTGCTCAGGCAGAACGCGCAGGTGGCGGCCGCCCTTGCCGTCGCCCTTGCCGGTCGGCGAGCCTAGCTGGCGTTTGTTGTCTCGACGGGGCGGAGCCGCAACCGGGCGTCCAGCGCCACCGCACCCTGGCCTTGCGGCGCCACGCGCAGCGGATTGATCTCGGCCTCGATCACCTCCGGGAGGTCGATCATCAGTTGCCCCATCCGGACGATGGCGTCGATCGCGGCCTGACGGTCCGCCGGCGGCAGATGACGGAATCCCGCCAGGCGCCGCCCGGCCCAGGTCCCCACGATCAGCTCTTCCGCCTCGAACCGGCTCAGGGGTGCCAGGGCGAACGCCACATCCTGCAATCCCTCGACCTCGACCCCGCCCGATCCGAACATTACCAGCGGCCCAAACTGGGCATCGCGCACAACCCCGACGATGACTTCCTGGCCCGGCGGCGCCATCGGCTGGACAAGCACCCCGTCCAGCCGTGCCTGGGGAAATGCCTTGCGCGCCGCCGCCTCGATCGAGCGATACCCTTCACCCACCTGCTCCGCCGTCAGATTGAGCAAGACACCGCCGACGTCTGACTTGTGAACGATGTCCTGCGACGCCAGCTTAAGCGCAACCGGTCCAGAGAGACGGCGAGCGGCCGCTTCCGCTTCCTGGGGAGTGCGCGCCAGCATCGTCTCGGGAAACGGAATCCCATATGCGCTCAGCAGCATTTCGGCCTGTCGGATGTCGAGAAACCCGTCCCTTCCCACCGTCGGCGAGGCAAGAACGCGCCGCGCTTTCTCCATGTCGATCGCTTCGGGTCGCTGCGGTTCGGAGGGCGGCGTCGCCACTTGGTTTGCGCGCCGGACGAGCACCTTGAGCGCCGAGGCCGCCCGCTCCGGGAATCGATACTCGGGTACGCGCGCCTGGCGGAAGATGCGGGCGGCGTTGGCGATCATCTCCTCGCCCATCAGGGTGACGACGACCGGCTTGGCCGCCGAGCGTATCAAGGGGATGATCGCCCCGGCGATCCCGGCGGCGGTCGTCATCGGCGGCGGGGCCATGATCACCATCACGCTGTCGACTCCCTCGTCCTCCAACAGCACCCCCAGGCCATTGGCATACTCGTAGGGGCCGGCCGCCGCCAGCATATCCACCGGATTGCGGACGCTGGCCGCCTCCGACAGGAAACCGCGCAGCGTGCTGTTGGTCGCCTCCGAGAACGTCGCCAACTGCAGGCCTTCGGCATCCAGGGCATCGGCGGCGATCGCTCCCGGCCCACCGGCATTGGTCAGGACTGCGGTCCGCGTGCCCTGGGGCAGCGGGCACCAGGCCAGCGCCCTGGCCCAGTCGAAGACTTCTTCCGTGCTCTCGCCCCGGATGACGCCTCCCTTGCGGAAGGCGGCGTCGTAGGCGACATCGCGACCGGCCAACGCCCCGGTGTGGGAGGCAACCGCCGCCTGCCCCTGCGCCGAGCGCCCGACCTTGATCGCCAGGACAGGCTTGCGCCGCGTCGCCAGCCGTGACTGCTCGACAAACAGCGGGCCGTCCCGCACGCCCTCCAGGTACATTGCCACGACCTGCGTGTTCTGGTCATCGACAATCGTCGGGAGCAGCTCGGCCTCGGACAGGTCGAGCTGGTTGCCCAAGCTGACTAGACGGGACAGGCCGAATCCCTGGCCGCGTGCCCAGTCAATCACCGCTTCGCAGATGGCGCCCGAATGCGAGAGGAAGGCGATATCGCCCTGGATCGGCCCGGGCAGGGGAAGAAACGTTGTGTCGATCGGGAGATGTGTGTCGAGGAAGCCGATACAGTTCGGGCCCAGCAGTCGGATGTCATGCGCCCGGGCGATCTCCAGGCAGCGATGCTCCAGCGCCAGGCCTTCCGCACCGGTCTCACGGAAGCCACCGGATCCGATGATGGCAGCGCGAATGCCGCGCTGGCCACAGGCCTCGAGAGCGGAGGGCACGGCCGCGGCCGGGATGATGATCATCGCCAGGTCAACCGGGTCGGGGACGCTGGCCAGGTCGGTGTAGATCGGGTAGTTGAACAGGCGGCCGCCATGCGGATTGACAAAATGAATCGCACCACGGTAGCCGGACACCACCAGGTTGCGCGCCACACCGTAGCCGAGCTTGGTCGGATTCTGCGAGGTGCCCACGACCGCCACGCCTCGCGGAGCCAGCAACTGGTCGAGCACTCTGCACCTCCCGCCCCCTGCGGCTTCAACCTATCATAGCAGAGACGCCGCCTGCCCCCGTCGCTGGCCGCGAAACCGGTGTGTTAGAATAGCCACGACAGGGGAGGGGAAGTGGCTAAGTTGTCGGGGATGGTAGAAGTCGAGATCGACAGCATTCGCGTCAGCTTGATGTCGCAGCACCGCATCGTGATTCTGAAGGAGACCGATGCGGAGCGTTTCCTCCCGATTTGGATTGGGCCGTACGAGGCGGAAGCCATCACGGTCAGCCTGCAGCAAATGGAAGTTGCCCGTCCTCTGACTCACGATCTGCTCAGGAACGTGCTGCAAACACTTGGCGCCGAGGTCCTGCGCATCAACATCATCGAGCTGCGCGACGACGTGTTCTACGCCCGGATCATCGTCCGGGTCGACGGCCGCGAGCTGGAGATTGACTCCCGTCCATCGGACGCGCTGGCGCTTGCGGTCCGGGTCCACGTCCCGGTGTATGTCGCCGAGAGCGTGATGCACGAAGCCGGCACCGAGCCGGAGCAGGAGCTGCGCGCCGAAGACGCGGAAGCTGCCGTCGAGGGCGGCGACGACCGACTGGAAGTCTTCAAGGATTTCGTCGAGAAGTTGGACCTGGACGACATCGGGTCGGAAGACGAATCGGAGAACTGATACAGCGTCCCCCGTGCCGGACGCTCTCAGCCCCGCCTACAGGTGGAGAGGCGGCCTCCGGTTGACGCTTCCGCGCAGCCCGGCATGACCTTGTCAGGAGTCCCAGGATGAGCGAGTCCCCATACCCTGCCGATGCCGGCCCCGGCTCGTCTCCTGACGGCAGCACGACCCAGGCCATCCCCCACAGCCGCGAGGCCGAAGAGGCCGTCCTGGGCGCGGTGCTGGTCAACCCCGAAGCTTACTTCGACGTGGCGCAATTCCTCACCGCCGATGACTTCTACCTTCACCGCAACCGTTGGGTGTGGGAGGCCTACACCGGCCTGCACGACCAGCGCCTGCCGATCGACATCCTCACGGTCTCCGAGGAGATCGAGCGCCAGGGGCGCCTGGACGAAGTCGGAGGCGTCGCTTACCTGACGACGCTGATCAGCCACGTCCCGACCTCGCTCCACGCCGAGGCCTATGGCCGGATCGTCGAGGAGACCGCCACCCGCCGCCGGCTGCTGCAGGCGGCCAATCAGGTGGCCCGCCTGGCGTACGCTTCGGACGCCACCATCGGCGAAGTGATCAACGAGGCCGAGAAGGCAGTCTTCAGCGTCAGCGAACGCCGGATGGCGCACGAGCTGCGGCCGATCAAGCAGGTCCTCAGCGAATACTACGACCGGATCGACTACTTGGCCCGCCACCGCGATGAGACCATCGGCGTCCCGACCGGGTTCATCGACCTGGACCGGCTGCTGGGTGGCATGCAGCCGAGCGACCTGCTGATCATCGCCGGCCGCCCCGGGCAGGGAAAATCGGGCTTCTGTCTGTCGGCCGCCAAGAATGCCTCCCAGATTCACAAGAAGCACGTGGCGGTCTTCTCGCTCGAGATGTCCAACGAGCAGCTGGTCCAACGCCTGCTGGCGCAGGAGACTGGGATCGACTCTCAGCGCCTGCGGCTTGGCGCCGTCGATGACCAGGAATGGCCGCTGTTCACCCAGGCCGTCAGCGCCCTGGGCGACTCGCCCGTCTTCCTCGATGACACGCCGGCCATTACCCCGCTGCAGCTGCGGACCAAGTGTCGCCGGCTCCACATGGAGGTCGGGCTTGACCTGGTCATTGTCGACTACCTGCAGCTGATGACCGGGGACACGCGCATCGACAACCGGGTGCAGGAGGTCTCGTACATTACCCGCAACCTCAAGGTGCTCGCCCGCGAGCTCAATGTCCCCGTGCTGGCAGCAGCGCAACTCTCGCGCGCGGTCGAGCTACGCTCGGACAAGCGGCCTGTGCTCTCCGACCTGAGAGAATCCGGCAGCCTCGAGCAGGATGCCGACGTGGTGATGTTCATCTACCGGCCGGATCAGTACGAGAGCGACTCGCTGCGTCAGAACATTGCCGAGATCATGGTCGCCAAGCACCGCAACGGCCCCGTCGGCAGCGTCGAGCTCGTCTTCCGTAAGCATCTGGCCAAGTTCGAGAATGCAGAGACTCGCACCCTTCATTTGGCCGAAGAGCCGGCGTGAGGCCTGCTCCGGTAGCGCTGGCGCCGCCGCACTCGGCGCTCCGGCCGGCGTCCGCCCGAGAGGATGAGGCACCGTGACCGGCGGACCCTTCCCAGGCTTCCCGGAGGGCCGGGCGCGGATGACCTCCGTGCCAGAGGCCTTCTTCCGCCAGCTGATGCTGACAATCGACGACCTGGGCGAGCTCAAGCTCAGCCTGTACGTGTTCTACGCTCTCTCGAGGCAGGCGGGACCGGTCCGGTTCGTCACCGAAGAGCAGCTGGCAGCCGATGCGCCGTTGATGCAGGGACTGGCATTCGGCGGGATGGATCCCGGTCCGGCGCTGGCCAACGCTCTGGCGCGGGCGGTGGAGCGGGGTACACTGCTCAAGGCCGCAACCGGCGAAGGCGCCTCGGCGCGCACGCTGTACTTCCTCAACACCGAGCGCGGCCGGGCTGCGGCCGGCGGGCTGGCCAAGGGAGCCTGGCAGCCGGCACCGCAAGATCTCGAGTCGGCGCTCGACCTGCCCGAGCGCCCGAACATCTACATCTTGTACGAGCAGAACATCGGCCCGCTGACACCGATGATCGCCGATCACCTGCGCGACGCCGAACAATCCTATCCGGCGCGGTGGATCGACGACGCCATGCAGATCGCGGTCGCCAACAACGTGCGGAAATGGTCGTATGTCCAGGCCATCCTGAACGACTGGCAGACGAAGGGCAGGGATGAGCGAGAAGATCTCCGAGATACTGAAGCGGCTCGCCGCCGGTACATCGAGGGCGACTACGCCGACTTCATCGAACACTGAGAGCCCCGCGGCAGACGCCGGCGATCCGAACTGCCCGCACTGCCATGGGCTGGGATACCTGCGGCGAGAGCTGCCGCTGGGCCATGCCGACTTTGGCCGCCTCGAGCCCTGCTCCTGCCGCCAAGCCGGCCTGCGCCAACAGGTGCGGCAGCGGCTGTACAGCCTGAGCCGGCTGGATCGCTTGCAGCACATGACGTTCGAGGCTTTCCAGGCGCGCGGCCGACCCAACCATGCCGCCTTTCACCAGGAGTCGCTGGAACGAGCCTATCAGGCCTGCCTGCACTATGCTCACACCCTCGATGGCTGGCTGCTGCTTCAGGGAGGCTACGGCCGCGGCAAGACCCACCTGGCGGCGGCCATCGCCAATGAGTGCGTCTCACTCGGTGTGCCCACGCTGTTTCTCACCGTTCCAGATCTGCTGGATTCGCTGCGCGCCACCTACGAGGCGGAAGACACGACGTTCGAGGAGCGCTTCGACCAGATTCGAAACTCCCAGCTTCTCGTGTTGGATGACCTCGGGACTCAGCACGGCACCCAATGGGCGCGGGAGAAGCTGTTCCAGATCCTCAACTACCGTTACATCAACCACCTGCCGCTGGTCATGACGACCAACCTTATGCTGGACGAACTTGACGGCCGCATTCGCTCACGCCTGTCGGACCCGGAGCTGGTGACCCATGTCCTGATCCAGGCCCCCGACTATCGCCGGCCTGTCGATGACATCGGACACCACGAGCTCTCTACCCTCGCCCTGCACGGCAAACAGACCTTCGGCACGTTCAGCCTGCGCGAAGAGGAGAAACTCCCGCCGGAGGAGTCCCGCAATCTGCGCAAGGCCTTCGACCTGGCGCGCAAGTTCGCCGAGGGACCGGCCGGCTGGTTCGTGCTGACCGGGACGTACGGTAGTGGCAAGACCCACCTGGCCGCCGCCATCGCCAACTACAGCGCCAGCCAGGGGTATCCCGTCATGTTCGTCCCTGTCCCCGATCTGCTCGATCATCTGCGAGCGACGTTCAGCCCGTCGAGCCCCGTTTCCTACGACCATCGCTTCGACGAGATCCGCGAGACACCGCTGCTGGTGCTCGACGACCTTGGGACGCAGGCCTCGACACCCTGGGCGCAGGAGAAGCTGTACCAAATCCTCAACCATCGCTACAACAAGGCTCTGCCGACGGTGATGACAACCGCCCTACGCCTCGACGAGATCGATGCCCGCATCCGTTCGCGCATGCTCGATTCTCGGCTGTGCACCGTGTTCGGCCTGACGGCGCCTTCATATGTCGAAGGGCACGCCCGCCGGCCGCGCAAGCGGTGACCCGGCTCCGGATTCGCTCCGGACGCAGCTTTCGTTGACCCTCCACTCAGCCGGGTGGTAGAATGCGCCTCAGTCTGCCCCCATCGTCTAGAGGACCAGGACGCGGCCCTTTCAAGGCCTAAACCGGGGTTCGAATCCCCGTGGGGGCACCTGCCCTTGGCCTCCAGGTTGCGCCCGCCCACCCGGCGGCGCTTGCTTTTCTGGAGACCAACGACCGGCTACGTGGCACCCCTCCGTATGGATTCGGTCCAGACAAGAACCAGACAGATGTGCCTGTATCCCGGACAATGCGCTCGGAGTGCGAGCATACCGTCTGCGGCCGAGAACCCGACCTGCAACCTGAAGGCCGTCGCCCGCCAGCTGGGCGGAACCGCCCGTCCGCTTCTCGACTGGTTTGGGCGTACACTGGCTGAGCAGTAGCCATAGGATACGCGGTCTGTTCCTGAGGACATGAATCCCGGGTGGGAGGGCCGGACCTTCGATCCCGCCCCTCGGGTATCGTCCGGCATCGGCACCCGCAGGGTGGGGGCGATTCCGGTGGAGGTTGGGTTGGCATGCGCCTCGTGATAGCAGGCGGAACAGGCCTGATCGGCCGGAACCTGGCGGACACCCTGGTGCAAGACGGCCACGAAGTCGTCATACTGACAAGGAGCGAAGGCCGCCTTGTCACCGGCGGCTCCATCCGTTTCGTGACCTGGGACGGCGAGGCGCTCGGCCCTTGGGCGCGAGAGGTGGACGGCGCACGGGCCGTAGTCAACCTGGCCGGGGTCAGCATCGCCGGGGAAAACCTCATGTCGGTCCTCTTCGGCCGCTGGACACAGGCACGCAAGGAGGCCATCCGCCGCAGCCGAGTTGCTTCAGGCAAGGTGCTGGCGGAGGCGATTCGCCAGGCGGGGCGCAGACCGGCGGTGTTCATTCAGGCATCGGGCGTTGGCTACTATGGTGTCCAGCGCACGTCGGCTTGCCCGGAGGACACCCCGCCCGGCGCCGACTACCTGGCTTCTGTCACCGTCGATTGGGAAGCGGCGTCGGCCGGCGTGCTTGCTCTGGGCGTTCGGCATGTCGTCGTACGATCCGGCGTTGTGCTGACCCCCGAAGGCGGCATCCTGCCGATGGTCGCCCTCCCGTTCCGCCTGATGGTCGGCGGACCTCTGGGGAATGGCAGGCAGGCATTCCCGTGGATCCATATTCAGGACGAAACGGCCGCCGTGCGCTTCCTGATCGAGAACAGCAAGGCCGAAGGCCCCTTCAACTTGGCGGCGCCGGGACTCCTCACGAATGCTGATTTCGGCCGAGCCCTCGGACGCGCCCTTGGTCGGCCGTACTACTTTCCGACGCCGGCGTTGCTTCTGAGGGCCATGCTGGGGGAGAAGGCGACACTGGTTCTTGAGGGCCAGCAGCCTGTGCCCACGCGGCTGAGTGAATTGGGATTCACCTTTCGCTTCCCGACTGCCGAAGAGGCGCTGCGCGACCTGTACGCATGAGACTGCCCCGAGCCATGTCTCCTGACGTCCAGTCGGCGGCCGGCTGTGGGATCGGTCGTGACGGCCCTGCGCCGATGGTCGCTTTCACCTCGGCTCTAGGAGAACGCTGATCGCCTGTCCCTCGCCCGCCGTTCGCGCCCAGCGCGAGACCAGGCAACCGTCCCGGCCGTGGAAGCGTATGCAGAGAAGGAGAGAGCCGCCCCCATGTCTACCGATCGCGTGGCGACCGTGCCCCTTGGAGACACCGAAATCCGGATCACACCCATCGGCCTCGGAACCTGGCAGTGGGGTGACCGCATGATCTGGGGCTTCGGCCGAGGCTACGGCGAGGCGGATATCCAGGCTGCCTTCTTCGCCTCGATCGAGGCCGGGATGGATTGGGTAGACACGGCCGAGGTCTATGGCAACGGCCGGTCGGAGCGGTACCTGGGGGCGTTTCTACGTCAGGCCACGGTCCCCATCATCCTCGCAACCAAGTTCATGCCGTACCCGTGGCGTTTGCGCCGGGCCGACCTGCTCAAGGCGGCCAGGGGCAGCCTGCGCCGACTCGGCGTCGATCACATCGACCTGTATCAGATTCATCACCCGCTGCCACCCGTGCCGATTCGGAACTGGATACAGGCGCTGGCCGAGGCGCACCGGGAGGGGCTGGTGCGCGCCGTCGGCGTCTCGAACTACTCCACTCGACAGATGCTTGATGCGCAGGACGAGCTCGCCCGGCATGGACTCCCGCTGGCCTCCAATCAGGTCCGCTACAGTCTGCTGGATCGGGGGCCTGAGATGACGGGGCTGCTCGCGGCCTGCAGGCAGCGGGGGATCACATTGATCGCCTACAGTCCGCTGGCGCAGGGGTGGCTGACCGGCAAGTACATGCCGGGGAAAGGTCCGGGCGGCGTTCGCGGGCTCATGAGTCGCACCCGGGTCGGCGATCGTCTCCCGCCACTCCTGGCTCTGCTTCGACAGATCGGCGATGCGCACGGCGGAAGGACGCCGGCCCAGGTGGCGCTGAACTGGGTGCTGGCGAAAGGGGCCGTTGCCATCCCCGGAGCCAAGGGCGGAGCACAGGCTGAGGAGAACGCCGGGGCCATTGGCTGGTCTCTGACCGCCGCCGAGGTTGAGTTGCTCGACGGTCTGACGGCCTGAGGGCCGGGTATTCCTCCCTGGTCTTCCTGCGGCAAGACCCGGCACGTTGTTAATGGAACTCCCTGCCCGACACGCCGCGGAGCTCGCCAAGCATAGCCCGACTGTGGCACCTTCCTCTGTCAAATGCGCCAGCCACCGGCAAGGCCTGGGTCAAGTCATTCACCCTGGCGCGGGCCGAAGAACACCAGGAAGTTGCCCTTGGCGTGTTTGCCCTCCGCGCCGGCATGATCTGCGCCGACATGTTGCTCGTCCCAACCGCCTTCGAGGGTTGTGAACCCCTTCCGGACAACTGGGAGACCTGCGTGTGCAGCTCTTCCCAGCCGGCGCAGGTCCCGGCCCGCAAGGCTGCCCGGCCGGTCGACGACGCGGGCTCTTCCGGTCGTACTGGGGCGAACACGACCTTCCCTTCATGTGCTCTCTGATCCTGTGCACCAGGCGCTCGGGCTCCACGGCCAGAAAGTCGAGTTGCTCAAGCCCGGCCTGTCGCCGGCGATCGTGGAACCCCGTGGCATCGCTCGCCGCGTGCACTCTGGGCACGCAACATCCGACGTGCCGGCCAACCGCGGCATCCTGCAGACCGTCGCCGGAAAGAGTCCGGAAGACTCGGTGGAGCCTCCAGCCGTGCACGGGACTGACTGAGCCTGGAGCCCGCCGCCCAGGAGGCACAGTCAGCCGATCCAGGATCCTTGACGCAGGTGCCCCCGCCCTGTAAAATCACCCAAGTTGCTCGGAATTGGGGGTGGGACAAGTAATGAAAGCACGCCGCGCGTTCGTTTGGGCCGTCTCGCTCGGATTTGGCTTGGCCGTGACCGCGGCCGTGATCCGGGCCTTCGACACCACGTTGGACAAGTTCTCGCCGGCCAACGCCCTTCTGATCTGCCTGGCCTTCGGCAGCCTGGCCTTCATCTGGCTGGATTACTTCCTGAAGACACAGTACCTAAAACGCTAGGGAACCCAGGGCGAGGCGCGCCCGCCGGGACGTTGTTAGAGCTTCGTACTCCTGGGAGGACACCGGCATCCCCAATGTCCTCCAAGCAGGCAGGGGCCTTTCGCCACGCGCCTAGCCGAGCATTTCGGCGATGTGCCGAATCAACTCGTCCGAGTCGATATCCTTGAGCAGATAGGCAGCGGCCCCCGCCCGGCGAGCCGCCTCCTTTTCCCATTCCGTGGGATACGAGGTCAGGACGATCACCTGGGGCGGATCGGGCAGGTGCGCCAACTGACGCAGCAACTCGATCCCCATCCCGTCCGCCCGCTTGATTTCCAGCAAGACGATGTCGGGGTGGTCCCTGCCTACGGCCTCCATCACCTCGTGAACGTCGCCCGAATGACCGAGGATGGCGACCTCGTCGGCGCGGCCCAGCCGCTCGGCCAGGGCGCCCCGGACGGGCTGGTGTTCATCTACGATGTAAATCAGTGCCGAATGCACCCTGAGGCAGTCCCCGGTCGCCTACAGTATAGGTAGCCCTCCCTCGGGGCTCCAGTGATACTTTTCCCGTTGTGGCTTGTCACCTATCAGACCGGGGGAGAGAGGGACGGGCCCTGCTCCTGGGCTTGCTACCCTACCTGGAGCGGCAACTCATGGCGGGCTTCGGGCAGGCGCACCGTCAGGGTCGTTCCCTCGCCGGGTTCCGACACAACCTCAAAGGTGCCATCGATCTGTCGGACGCGAGCCGCCATGTTCGACATTCCATGCCCAAGCACACGCTGAGCATGCTCCACCTCAAACCCGCCCCCGTTGTCGATGATCTGCAGGCACACCTCCCCCCCGATCATCCGCAAGCTGACCCAGGCTCGTGAGGAGTGAGCGTGCTTGGCCACATTGGCCAGCGCTTCTTGGGCGATCAGGAAAAGGGACGTCGAGGACTCCGGCGTCAGTCGGACGAGTGCCGCCGCCTCCAACTGCAGATCGGTCTCGACCAGGGTGTTGGCACGAAACTCGCGCACCAGGCGCGCCAGGGCCTTCGCCAGATCCCCGGTTGGGATGCGGCTCGGCTGCAGGTCCAGGATGTAGTTGCGGATATCGCGGATCGTGGCGTTGAGGGCATCGATGGCCTGAGCGATCAGCTCCTTGCCCTTCTCGACGGAGTCATCAAACAGCAGCCGGCTCGATTCCAGATTCAGCCCCACGGCGAAGATGGACTGGATGATCCCGTCGTGCAGATCCATGCCGATTCGTTCTCGCTCCTCAAGCACCGCCAGCCTGCGGGCGTCGCGGTACAGCCGGGCATTGTCGACGGCGATACCCACGCCGGCGCCGACCACTTCCAACAGGCCGGCCTCGCGCGACGTGATCCGGCGCTGCGACCTGAATGCCATGTCGAGCACGCCGACCACCTGGCCGCGCGCCGTCAGCGGCACGCCAACCAGCGATTCGAACCCGGACCGGGTCATGGCTGAAGAGAGAAAGCGGGGCTCATCTGACAGGTTGTCCGTCCAGGCGGGCTTGCCCGCCAGAGCCACCCCGCCCACGAACCCCTCACCGAGGTGGAAGTGGTCAAGTTCCCAGAAGGGACGCACGCTCTCGCCCTTGAGCAGCGCCAGGCGATAGGCACTGGTGCCATCCTCACGCAAGAAGACCTCACCGGCTTCGGCCCCGAAGAGCTCCATCACCTGCGGCATCATGGATTCGAGCAGGTCGTCGAGCTCGAGGGCCGAGCTCACGGCCGTGGCCAGCGTGTTGAACAGCTCCAGCTCTTCGTTGCGTTGGGTGAGTTCCTTCTCGCTCTCCAGCACCTGGCGATACAGCCGGGCGTTCTCGATGGCTGCGGCCGCGTGCGCCGCGAGCATCTCGATCAGCCGCTGGTCTTCTTCGGTGAAGCTCGCCGCCCCCTGCTTCTCCGTCAGATAGAGCTGGCCGATGGCCCGGCCGTAGGCCGAAATCGGGACCCCTAGAAACGAGCGCATTGGCGGGTGGCCCGGGGGGAAACCGGCGGAACTCGGGTGCTGTGAGAGCTCCTGGAGGCGGATGCTCTGGCCGCTGCGCAGCATCTCGCCGATCAGGCCTGCGCCCACCGGGTGGTGATCGATCCGCTGGATCTCGGCTTCGCTCATCCCGACCGGGATGAATTTCTCCAGAGAGCCGTGGCCGTCCGGAATGCCGAGGGCAGCGTAGGTGGCAGCGGAGAGCTGGCGGGCGGCCTCGGTGATCCGCTGCAGCACGCCATCCAGCGACAGATCCGAGTACAGGCTGAGCGTGGCGCGGTGCAACGCCCGCATCGACCCCTCAATGTCGGGCGGCTGGGTGGATTCTTGCTTGCGACTGCGCAGGGTGGTGGGCCTCTTCCGGGTCACCGCTCTCATCCGCAGGAGAGATTCTACCCCAAGCACGGTGGAGATTCGGCTCCAGGCAGGCTGATAGGTTTTGCCAGCCTTGTCGGCCTATAACCCGGGGCGAAACCCGCTTTGGGGACCAAGATGCCGACTTCGCGCCTCCCGGGATTCTATGATCTGCCGCTTCCAGACCGTTTGAGGCTCGCCGCCGAATCGGCCGGGCTCGCCCCGGAGGCGCTGGCCTGCCTGCTGCCCGAACATGGCCTTGCAGCGGAGCAGGCGGACCGCATGATCGAAAACGCGGTCGGCGTGTTTGGCCTGCCGCTTGGGCTGGCTCTCAACTTTGTGGTCAACGGCCGCGAGGTCCTTGTGCCCATGGCGATCGAGGAGCCATCCGTGATCGCCGGGGCCTCCTTTATGGCCAAGCTGGTCCGGGATGGCGGCGGCTTCCGCGCCCGGGCCGACGCCCCCCAGATGATCGGCCAGGTGCAGTTGCTCGACGTACCGGACCTGGATGCGGCTATCGAGGCGCTCGGCCAGCGGAAGCAGGAACTCCTGGCCGAGGTCGACCAGATCGACCCGGTGATTCTGAATCTCGGCGGCGGGGCGCGCGACCTGATCCTGCGCCCTCTCCCCGACACACCCGCCGGACCGATGTTGATTGTTCACATCATCTATGACACGCGCGACGCCATGGGCGCCAACGCCGTCAACACCGCCGCCGAGCGGCTGGCTCCACGGCTGGAGGCCATCACCGGCGGGCGGGCTCACCTGCGCATCCTGTCGAACCTGGCAGACCGGCGCTTGGCCAGGGCGCGCTGCCGCCTCGCGCAGGACAGCCTGGCCTTCGGCGAGTATGCCGGCGAGACCGTCCGCCAGGGAATTCTTGAAGCCTGGGCCTTCGCCGCCGCCGACCCCTACCGAGCCGCCACGCATAACAAGGGGATCATGAATGGGATCGATGCCGTCCTGATCGCAACCGGCAATGACTGGCGGGCGGTCGAGGCCGGCGCCCATGCCTTTGCCGCACGCTCCAGCCGCTACACCTCGCTCAGCCGATGGTGGCTTGGGGAGGATGGGACGCTGGAGGGCGAGTTGGAACTGCCGCTGGCCGTCGGGATCGTCGGTGGGGCGACCCGGGTTCACCCTGTGGCCAAGGCCTGCCTGGCGTTGTTGCAGGTGGGCAGCGCCCAGGAACTGGCAGAGACCGTGGTCTCGGTCGGCCTGGCACAGAACCTGGCCGCATTGCGCGCCCTATCCACCGAGGGCATTCAGCGCGGCCACATGGGGCTGCACGCACGTCAGGTGGCCCTGGCCGCCGGCGCACAGGGAACGGCCGTCCAACGCCTCGCCGAGCAGTTGGTCACCGAGGGCACGATTCGCCTCGACCGCGCTGAGCACATATTGAGAACCTGGAATGATGATGTGAATCGGGGCAGTCCGCCTGCCTGAGGCGGCTGTCAGTGAACCTGGAGCTTCCCTCATGACAGATCAACCCCCTGCACCGCTGCTGCGGCCGATCCGCAACGTCGGGATCACCGGCTACGGCGCCTATATCCCCCGCTACCGCCTCCCGGCGCGCGAAGTCGCCCGGATCTGGCACGGCGGTACCACCGGGCTGCCCGTCAAGGAGAAAGCGGTCGCCGGTCTCGATGAGGATGTGGTCACCATGTCGATCGAGGCCGCCCGCAATGCCCTGAGCCGGGCCGGGATTGAACCCAGCACGATCCGGGCCGTGTGGGTCGGGTCGGAGTCGCATCCGTACGCCGTCAAGCCGACGGCGACACTGGTAGCCGAGGCCATCGGCGCCACCCCCTACACGCAGGCCGCGGATTGGGAGTTCGCCTGCAAAGCCGGGACCGAGGCCTTCCAGGCAGCGATCGGTTTCGTCGGCTCCGGCATGGCAGAGCATGCCTTGGCCATCGGGATGGATATCGCCCAGGGTCGCCCGGGGGATGCGCTCGAGTACACCGCCGCCTCAGGCGGCGCGGCGTATCTGCTGGGGCCGGCCGAGTCCTCGATGTGTCGGATCGAATCCTCCCTTTCCTATGCAACGGATACGCCCGATTTCTTTCGCCGCGCGCTTGAGAAGTACCCCGAACATGGCGAACGGTTCACCGGGGAACCGGCCTATTTCAAACACATCACCGCGGCGGCCGAGGCCATAATGCAGGGGATGGGCACCCTCCCCTCGGACTACGCCTACGCCGTCTTCCACCAGCCGAACACCAAGTTCCCCCAGCGCGTCGGCAAGTCGCTGGGCTTCAAGCCGGACCAGATCGCTGCCGGCCTGCTAGCCCCTCAGATCGGCAACACCTATGCCGGATCCGCCCTGGTCGGGCTGACGGCGGTGCTGGATGTCGCCCGCCCGGGGGAGCGGATCCTATTGGTCTCCTATGGGTCCGGCGCCGGCTCGGACGCCTTCCACCTGGTGGCAACCGAGCGGCTGGTCACTCGGCGCGGCCAGGCACCGAGCACCCAGACCTACATCGATCGGCGGACCGAGATCGACTACGCAACCTACGCCCGGTTCCGTGGCAAGCTGTCAACGACATGAGCCCGCTTACCTTGCCCGACGTGGACGGGAGCGTGATGATCGCCGGTGTGGGCATGATGCCGGTCGGCGAGCACTGGGACGTCTCGCTGCGCCGCCTGGCCCTGGGGGCGATTGAACGCGCCCAGGAAGACGCCGGTGGTCTGCTTCCGCAGGCGCTGTTCGTCGGAAATATGTTCGCCCCTGCCCTGTCGAGCCAAACGCACCTGGGCGTTTTGATCGCGGACTTCATCGGCCTGCGCGGAATCGAGGCCACGTCCTTTGAAGCCGCCGGGGCGGCGGGCGGAGTCGCCTTCCGCCAGGGCTACCTGGCCGTGCTGTCGGGCGAGGTGGATTGCGTCCTGGTCGTCGGCGTCGAAAAGGTCACCGACCGGACCGGGCCTCTGGTCGACGCGGCGATGGCGATGACCCTCGATGCGGATCATGAGGCCATCCAGGGTATGACGCCGGCGGCCCAGGCGGCGCTGCTGATGCTGCTCTACCTGCACACGCACCAGGCGCCGGAGGCGGCGCTTGCCCCCTTCTCCTTGCTGGCGCATCGTAACGCGGTCTCGAATCCGTATGCCATGTACCGCCGCCTCGTGACCCTGGAGGACTACCGCCAGGCAGCGCCCGTCAGCCCGCCGCTCGGCCAGTTGGATGCCGCGCCGGTGGCCGATGGCGCGGCCGCCATCCTGCTCACCCGCGCCGGATTGTTGCCAAAGGCCAATGGCCGCCCGCGCGTCGCCGTCGCCGGATCGGCAGTCTCCACCGCACCCGTGGCGCTGCACGACCAGCGCGAACCCCTCGCCCTGCCCGCGGCGGCGGTTTCCATGCAGCGTGCCCTGGCCCAGGCGGGGGCAACTCCGGACGACGTCGACCTGATGGAGATCCACGACCTGTTCAGCATCCAGGCGGCGCTCTCCCTGGAAGCCGACGGGTTTGCCGCCCCTGGGCAAGCCTGGCGCCTGGCGCAAGAAGGGGCCTTCAGGTTGGACGGCCCGCTGCCATTGCTGACTTTCGGAGGCTCGAAGGCCCGCGGCGACGCCGGCGGGGCGGCGGGCGTGTATCAACTGGCGGAGGTTTCGCTGCAACTGCAGGGCAGGGCAGGAGACAACCAGGTTTCGGGGGCTCAGATAGGGGTGGCGCAGTGCATCGGCGGCGCTGGCGCCACCGTCGCCACCCACGTCCTGGCCCGAATGGAGTCCTGAGCCCTGGATCTGATAGTTCCTGAGAGAGAGCGGCGCCTACACTTGCGCTGCGAAGCTCGGAAGAGGTGCGGTATGGAAGTTTCCCGACATTGGCGCTTGAGGCAGCAAAGATACTCCCTGGTGGGCGAGGTCTGCCAGCATTGCCAGGAGAAGATCTTCCCACCCCGGGATATCTGCCCGGAATGCGGGCAGGAGGCCCGGACATCTTTCGCCTTCAGCGGCCGCGGCGAGGTCTACTCCTACACGACGGTCCACAATCCGCCTGCCGGCTACGAAGAGACAGCCCCTTACACCGTCGCCCTGGTCCGCCTGCAGGAGGGGCCGATGGTGACCGCCCAGCTAACCGATCTGGGGGATCAGCCGGTCGAGATCGGGATGCCGGTCGAGATGGTAACTCGCCGGCTGCGCTCGGATGGAGAGCGGGGCATGCTGGTCTACGGATACAAGTTCCGCCCGATCCTGGCGGCCTAGCCGCATCTGGACAGCGCTCGCCGGACAGCCTGCTCGGCTCTTTTCGCCGGCAGGCTGTCCGCTTGTCAAGGCAGTCATGCGACCTGTTGGTGTTCTCGGATACGGTCTGGTTCCGGTGGGCGAGCACTGGGGGCAATCGGCCCGCGATCTCGCCGGGCTGGCGATTCATGCGGCTCGGCTCGATGCCGGGATCGAGCGCGTCGACATGCTGGTGGTCGCCAACATGCTGGCTGGCTGCGGCCCTCACGGCCAGCTGAACCTGGGGGCACAGATCGCCGACTGGGCCGGCTTGGACGGCGTCGAGGCCTTCAAGGCCGAGTCGGCCTGCGCCTCCGGCGGGTCGGCCTTCCGGGTAGGGTGGCTGGCCGTCGCCTCGGGTCAGGTCGACCTGGCTCTGGTGGTCGGCGTCGAGAAGATGACCGAGACCCTCGGACCCGAGGTGACGCTTGGCCTGGCTTCGGCGGCCGATGCCGACTTTGAGGTGCCGCACGGTCCGAGCTTCGTGGCACTGAACGCGCTGGTCATGCAGCGCTACATGCATGAGTACGGTTGGAAGCACGAACACTTCGCCCCCTTCGCGATCGTCGCCCACGACAACGCCTCTCGCAACCCGTTCGCCCGCCTGCAAGACCGCATTACCGCCGACGCGTATCGCGAAGCCAGGATGATTTGCGACCCGATCAATCTGCTTGATGCTTCCCCTATCGGAGACGGCGCAGCGGCCGTCCTGATCGGGCCGATGGGCACCTTTGCCCCACGCCCCGGTCGGTCGCCCCTTCTGGTGGCGGGCAGCGCCGGCGCCACGGACACGATCGCCATCCACGACCGCCGCCATCCCTTGCGCCTCCAGGCGGCCGAGCAGTCGGCGTCACGGGCCTATGCCATGGCCGGCCTGGCTCCTCGAGAGATCGACTTCTTCGAGCTGCACGATGCGTTCAGCATCATATCGGCACTGTCCCTGGAGGCCAGCGGGTTCGCTGCGCCCGGCCAGGGGCCGCGCCTGGGGTTGGACGGCGAGTTGGCGGCTGACGGAAGGCTGCCGATTGCCACACACGGCGGCTTGAAAGCCCGCGGCCATCCGGTCGGCGCTACCGGCGTGTATCAGATCGTCGAGGTCGTTCGACAGCTGTGGGGTGAGGCGGGGCGGAACCAGCTAGGCCGCGCCCGCGTCGGCATGGCCCAGAACGTTGGGGGCTCCGGCGCCACGATCGTCACCACGATCCTGCAGACGGCGAACTGATCGCCCACCTGCCTCCCGGTTCATGAGAGTTGCATGACGTGGGTATGCCGGCTTCAGCCGAACCCCACATCGCGTGGATCCCCTCCTTTTCGGGACACACTGCGTTGCGGGGCTCGTGGCACGCCTCTTGCACCCTGGCTGTGCGGGCCCTCATGGCCGCTTGACGCACCCAAATGGCTGTGCTAGGATGCCGGCCGTCGGGGCGTCTGGGTCTGCGTCCGATCCCCTGAGGTCCCACGGGAGGAACCGATGTTGGTCTTGCGCCGAACGCCCTTGTTGGTCCTGGGCCTGATGCTGGTGGTCACCCTGGCGGCCTGTACCCGAAGTGCTTCGACACCGCCGCCCGCCACCGGCGCCGGCGACACGCCTGAAGGGACCCCATCCTCCTCATCTGGTCTACAAGCAACCATGGAAGCCGTGCGCTATGCGCTGCTCACCCAGACCGCCGTGGCGGCGGGCGGGGGCACGCAGGCCACCCAGGTGCCGGCGGGCGGGACGGTCCCCACGGCGGCGCCACCAACGCCGACCTCCCTGCTGACGACACCTCTGGTGTCGCCCACACCCCTGGCCACAGCCATCCCCCCCAGACCCAGCTGCCCGTACAAGTACGTGGTCAAGCCCGGTGACCGCCTGTTCCGGATCGCCATCAACCTGGGCTATGACCCCGACTTCTGGAAAGAGATTGCAGCCGCCAACAACGTCGTCTCGCCCTGGCTCATTTACCCGGGGCAGGAACTGACGATTCCGTGTGAGAGTTGAAGCGCGGCCAGACTGGCATTCCCGGAGGCTTGTCGGAATCGCGGCCTTCAGGTGAGAACCATCGCAACCCATGGGGTTCGGGCGAAGCCCGAACCCCAACTGTTGTCGCTGCCTCCCAGCACCGACGGCTGGCGGGACAACCTCTCTCCTGAGGAGGCAGGATGCCTTACAGCGTGATCCACTCGGAAGCTCTCTTCGAGGGACGGACCTTCCGCGTCCGCCTCGATCAGGTCGGCCGACCCGACGGCAGGACGATGCAGGTCGAGGTGGTTGAACACCCCCAGGCGATCACCCTGGTGCCGCTGGACCACGAGGGCAACGTGTGGTTCGTCCGCCAGTACCGGCACGCATGCGGCAAAGTGATGCTCGAGCTGCCGGCAGGCACGCTCGAACCGGGCGAAGATCCGGCCGAATGTGCCGTGCGGGAATGCCGGGAGGAGATCGGCATGGCCCCGAGCCGGATCGAGCCTCTCGGCGGCTTCTACCTTGCCCCCGGCTACTCGACAGAATACATCCATCTGTTCCTCGCCGCAGGGCTGATACCAGCACCCCTCGCGCCGGACGCGGACGAGGATCTTGCGGTTGAGAAAGTTCCAGTCTCCGCCATTGCCGGCCTGATCGAAGCCGGAACCCTCGAGGATGCCAAGTCACTGGCCGGCCTGCTGATGGCCCGCCGTTTCCTTGGCCCGGCCTGATCTCCCACCGTCGGCACCCTGAGCAGGTTCAACTAGATGTGAGACCATGAGAGCAGCACTTCCCTTTCTGTGGGCGGCCCGGCTTCAATCCGTCGAACCCCCACCCCCGTCCCTCGCGACACCTGCACCCTAGAAGGGCTCCCCCTGCCTGAGGACGGCTGCATTGCCCAGCGAACTTCAGCCGGGGGAGGGGAGAGGTTTCTTGGAGGTGTTGGGGCCCTTCGGCCCCCAATACCTCCAAGTCTCCATTCCCTCGTGAAGCATCCTGAAAGGGCTCTCCGCATAGCCCGCTTGGGGAGGAGCAACTCCGCAGCGCGGAGAGACCCACAGGGCTGGCTCACCTGCACCGCACCTGCGGTGCGCCGCAGGCCGTCTCGCCCCGGAGGGCCGTGGCTCGCGGCCCGAACGGGGTGCAGGTGTCGCGAGGGGCAAGAGGGTGAGGCCGGACGCAACTCTCTCCTGTTACCCATGGGTGAGCTCGCCTGCCGCCACGGCAGGTAGCGATTGCAGCGTGTCTCATGTGTCCTGAGCCCAGACACGCCCTGTACAGCCGCCTGCGGTCTGTGGTAAACTTCTGTCTGCGCCGCCCGGGAGCGTGGGGCGGCGAACGTTTGCCCTCAGGCAAGGATGGTCGATCATGCGTGAACAGCTGAAGTCCGTGGAAGCTCCGGCCAACCCCGACGTCCCGCAGCTCAATCCTGGTGACACGGTCAACGTGCACCTCCGGATCAAGGAGGGCGACCGGGAGCGCATCCAGGAGTTCCGCGGAACCGTGATCCGCCTGCGCAAGGGCGGCAACAATGCCAACTTCACCGTGCGCCGCACCGCCTCGCACGGGATCGGCGTCGAGCGCACATTCCTGCTTCGCTCTCCAAGGATCGAGAAGATCGAAGTTCAGCGGCAGGCGAGTGTCCGCCGGGCACAGCTGTACTACCTGCGGGAGCGCACCGGCAAGCGCGCCCGCCTGGCAGAGAAGCGCAAGACCTAGCCTTCTCGGCAGAACTTGACGAGCTGTCGGATGAGCACCCGAATCGGGAAGGATCTGCAACATGTGGGGGTTCGGGCGAAGGCCGAACCCCCACATCTCTCTTGATCCTCCCGCCTAGGGGTAGATCCTAGACCCGGCCAGGGAGGATTGATGTCCTGGGCACCACTGATCGGCCTGACCACCACCCTCCCAAGCCAGCCGTCCTCAGGCGAGCTCGCCGATCAGATCCGCGCCTACGTGCAGGCGATCGAAAGCGCCGGTGGACTCCCGGTGCTGATCCCTTTCGGCCTGCCGGTAGCCACACTGCGATCGCTCTATGAGCGCGTGGATGGGCTGCTGCTGGCCGGCGGTGGAGACGTCTCGCCGGAGCGTTATGGCGAGAGCACTCTGGCGCGGCTGCGCAGCCTCGACCCTGACCGGGACGAAACCGAATTGCAGGTGGCGGCGTGGGCTGCGGCCGAGGCTAAGCCCCTGCTGGCCATCTGCCGCGGCTTGCAGGTCATCAACGTCGCGGCCGGAGGCAGCCTGTACCAGGACCTGCCGAGCCAGCATCCCGGTCCGATCCTGCACGACCCGGAGGATCAACCCTCGGAGACAACCGTGCACCCGGTGGAGGTCCCCGGCGGAACGCTGCTTTCGAACATGGTCCAGCGGGCGGAGCTGGATGTGAACAGCGCCCACCACCAGGCCATCCGCCGCCTCGGCACCGATCTGCGGATCGCGGCCGTCGCGCCGGAAGGGGTGATCGAAGCTGCGGAGGCGGAAGGGCATCCGTTCTATGTCGGGGTGCAATGGCACCCCGAGCGTGCCCCGGAACAAGTTGAATCGTCGGCATTGTTCTCCGGCCTGATCGCAGCGGCGCGGTCGGAGCGAGGCTAGCCGCACGGCGAGTCCAGGATCCGAACACTTCATGATGCGCGACCTCTCCATAGGCGTTTTTGATTCGGGAATCGGCGGCCTGTCGGTGCTGCGTGAGATCCATTCTCAGCTGCCGCAGGAACCGGCGCTGTATTTCGCCGATCAGGCACACGTGCCCTATGGCCGGCGCCCGCTGCAGGAAGTGCGCGCCTTCTCCGTAGGCATCGCCCGCTTCCTGCTCGACTGCGGCACCAAACTGATCGTCGTCGCCTGCAACACCGCCTCGGCGGCTGCACTGCAGCACCTGCGCCAGACGTTCCCCGGTGTCCCCTTTGTCGGCATGGAGCCGGCCGTCAAGCCGGCGGCGGAGAGCACGCACACCAAGGTCGTCGGGGTACTGGCCACGCCGGCCACGTTTCAGGGCGCGTTGTTCGCCTCGGTCGTGGAGCGGTTCGCCGGCGGCGTTGAGGTCCTTCAGCAAACCCTCCCCGGCCTGGTCGAACGGATTGAGGCCGGTGACTTCGACGGGGCGGAGACGCGGGCGATCGTACAGCGCGGCCTGGAGCCGTTGCTGGCACGCGGCGTCGACACGCTGGTCTTGGGCTGCACGCACTACCCGTTTATTATTCCGCTGATTCAGCAAGTGGCCGGTCCTGCAGTGCAGGTGGTTGACCCCTCGCCCGCCATTGCCCGCCAGGTGGCCCGTCTGCTCGCCGAGCGGGACCTGGCTTCCGCCTCCGCCACCCCCGCCGACGCCCGACTCTATACGAGCGGTGACCCGCGCCGCCTGGAGGAGATGCTGCCTCGCCTCTTGGGGCAGGCCGGCGGCGTCCTGCCTGCCGTGTGGCAAGGCGATCGCCTGCGCGCAGCGGCGGATTGAGCCGGCCGGCCTCTGCGGCCATCCGGCTCACTCTTGACCGAGGGGATTCCCAGCTCCAGGACCGCAGCTCAGGGCCAGGCTTGTTTCCCCGAAGGCGATGTGGGGTCCGGACCGGGCCCAATCCCCGCATCATCGAGTTCCTTCGTATTGCGCTTGCCAGGTAGCCTGATAGACCGTGGGCGGCCTCAGCCGCAGCCGCCGCCGGTCGGACCGCGTTTCAGCTCGAGTTTGATTTTCGTCGGATACTCCAGGTGGTAGTCGCCGGGGGTCGGATCGGCGGCCAGGTAGGCTGAGCCGAGGGCGGCGGCAAAAGTATAACGCAGCGTGTCCGGCGCGCCGGGCTCCACCGGTTGGATGCCCTTGTCCTCGGCGGCGAAGATATCGAGCCAACCGTTGAGGCCGCCGGAGAGAATGTAGGCGTTCGGGACACTCTCGGCCACCAGCACTTTCCAGACCTCGGTCGCCTCCTGCTCGTCGTTGCTCATGACAACGAAGACGGTATTGGCACCCTCCAGCTGGAACTCCTCCAACCTCTCCTGCAGAACCTCCGGTGTCACGTGGATGGCACCGTCCAGGTGGAACAGGTTGTAGTCTGCCTCGTGGCGAACGTCGAGCAGGATCGACTTGAGTTCATGGTCATGCAGAAGGTTCAGCAACTCCCCTGGTTCGATCTGAACCTGCCGCTCAGCCAGCGCCGCCAGCTTAGCCCCGGACACCGCCTGCCAACGGTCTTTCGTTGTTGGCTGGCCGATCAGCGCCACCACGACTGCCAGTCCCACCAGGGCCCCGGCGCCGAGGAAACGCCGTCGCGGCTCCTTCTTCAGGTCCTTCTTGCCAAAGATGCGTTCGAGCTGCTCGGCGCCGGCGAACATCCCGATGGCCATCAGCACCACACCGACGACGACCACGCCCGTGTCTACGCCCAGCCACTCCGGCAGCATCAGCCGCCCCATGTAGGTCGAGTTCCAGAACACGCTGAAATGGTCAACCGTCTCCCCGAAGAGCAGGATACCGAACAGCGTGCCAAGGACGTAGAACAGACCGTCGATCTTCCAGGTGGCCATGGCCACGACCGAGGTCCCGGGACAGAAGCCACCGACGATGAAGCCGACGCCCATGATCAGGCCGCCGACGATCCCGGGGACGAGATAGGTTGGATTGACCCAGATCAGGTTGAGGTCGAGCAGCCCAATGGCACTGGCGCCGAAGATCAGCACCATGGCCACGACGATCGCCGTGAACATCACCTTGAGGACGGTCATGTCCTTGAGATAGAACTGGTTGGCCAGCTTAATCGAGTTGCCGAAGCCGGCGATCTCCAGGGTGTAGCCAAAACCGATACCGATCAGGAGGAAGACCAGGTAAGCTCCATACTGGCCGACCAGCGACGTCAGGTGCAGCGGGAAGGGTGGCATGCCGGCCTCCCTACGTCCACAGCCGACGCACGAAGTACGCCAGGGCGTAGCCGCTGCCGAAGATGGCGAACATCAGCGCCCAACTTCCAAGCGAGAGAGTCGCCCCGCCGGAGAGAGCCTGGCCGGAGGTACAGCCACGGGCGAAGCGGGCCCCGTAGCCCATGATCGTCCCACCCAGAAAGGCCGTCGCCCAGCGGGTGCGCACGGAGATGTGCGGGCCCTTCTTGGTTTCCACCTTGAGACGCCCATTGAAGTAGCCCGAGACGAAGCCGCCGACCAGCGCCCCCAGGGCGACGAAGACCACCCAGCTGTCCAGGGCGTTGCGAGCCCCGCCAGCCATCTCGATCAGGTAGGGCGTCCGATCGATATGGCCCGGGGCGATCAGGTCCTCGACGAAGACGAGCATGCGGTTCAGGCCGCCGGAGGCGCCCAGGCCATTCCCGGTCAGGAAGAACGAAAGAAACAGAACGATCCCCAGCAGCCCGCCGGCTAAGTAGGAATTGGCGTACGGGCGCTCCGGCCTGCCGGTAAGGGCGTGTAGGAGTCCCCGTTTCGGGATCGTCCGAATGTCGCTGCTTGCGGTCATGCCTCCCCTCCCTGGGTCATGGAATGGGCCGATTCAACTTCCTCGTTTCCGAACATCATTCCCTGCAGGCTGCTTAGCGGCTTGGGACCGGTCGTGGTCAGGTAGACATGGCCAACGATGAAGGCGGCCAGCATCCAGGCGACGCCTGAATGCACCGGGCCAAGGACAGTCAGTCCGCCGATCACGGCCGAGACCTCCGGCCAACGCTGCGCGCCCCACATCAGGATGCCGGTCAGGATCATCAGCGGCAGCAGAATGTTCAAGATGCCGAAGTACGTCGCCTGCTGCAGCGGGTTGAGTTTCTTGCCGGGAGTCTTCTCGAACGGATGCGGCTCGCCTCGGAGGATGCCTTGCAGGTAGTACTTGGCCTGCAGGATGGCCTGATCAAAGAAACCGATTGGCCGCGGGATGAACTGGCGAATCTCGCCGCTGGCCAGGTGGTAGAAGAGCGAC